>CAZPDC010000018.1:0-3125 GCA_964585215.1 uncultured Candidatus Peribacteria bacterium | reverse complement strand
GCACTTTCAACTTTGCACTTTCAACTTTGCACTTTCAACTTTGCACTTTCAACTTTGCACTTTCAACTTATAATATGGTTCCCTGTATTTTTTATGGAAACAGAAGAATTACAACAGATCTGGAAAGCGGTCTTGGAAGAACTGACTAAGACAGTGAAAAAAAGCGATTTTTTGGCGTGGTTCCGCAATACCGCGCTTTTAAATAAAGAAGAGGGCAATTATCTTGTGGGAATTCCTTCCACAATCGCCTACAACAATGTGCGCAGTCTTTTTATGAATGAAATTAAAAAAGCAATTTCGAGCTGTGATGAAGGATTTAAAACCCTAGAACTCAAAGTGGATAGTAGTTTGCACGAGGTGGACGAAAGAGTGGTCAATGTAGCTAGGTTGGTTCGAGATTTGGAAAAAAAGCCGCATTCTCGCGAGGTAAAATTGGAAGAGGGCACGCTGGCTTATGAAACACTGAATCCGCACTACACTTTTGCCGCTTTCGTGGTAGGACCGGAAAATCAACTGGCGCACGCGGCGGCGCTCGCGGTGGCGCGCGGAACTGGTCAAACTTACAACCCTCTTTTTGTCTATGGAGGAGTGGGACTGGGGAAGACCCATCTTTTACAGGCCGTTGGCAATGAAGTAAAAACCCGCGACCGCAAAAAAAAAGTGGTCTATACCACCTGCGAACAGCTGGTGCAGGAAATCGTGAACGCCATTCGTTCTCGTCGTATGGAAAAATTCAAAGAACGTTATCGTGAGATTGATGTATTAATCGTAGATGATATTCAATTCTTGGCAAATAAAGAACAAATGCAGGAAAACTTTTTTCATACTTTCAATACGCTTTATCAGGAAGGTAAACAAATTGTACTTTCTTCCGACCGTCCACCTAAAGAGTTGGACACCCTGGAACCCAGATTACGTTCGCGCTTTGAGTGGGGCATGATTGTGGATGTACAATTGCCGGATTTGGAAACACGCATGGCGATTTTAACAACCAAAGCGCAAGAGAAGGGTTTGTTTTTATCCCGCGAAGTGATTGAATTTATAGCGCGCAACGCAAAAAGTAGCGTGCGAGAACTGGAAGGAATTTTAAATCAAGCGCTGGCGTTGTATGAGTTGCGCAAAGTCACGCCCACCGTGAAAATTATGGCAGAGATTTTAAAGAAGTTGAATCGCCGTGAAAAATTAGAGGGCTACACAGTAAAAGGATGCGCTTCCAGTAGCGCTACTATGGAGGAGGTTATCCGTTTAGTGGCCGGTCACTTTCGGGTGGAAGAAACTGGTTTGCGCAGTGAAACCAGAACTCAAGAGTTGAATTTTCCTCGTCAAATCGCGATGTATCTTTGTAAAAATGTTTTAAATCAAACCTACGAAAGAATCGGCACAGAATTTGGGGGACGCGAACATACCAGTGTGATGTATGCCTGCAAGAAACTAGAGAAAGATTTGCAAACCAATGCGCAGTTGCGCCGCGACGTAAACGCGCTAAAGCTGGAAATGGGAAGCTGACTAGCTTCTTAGCGGGGTAGCTGGTAGCTTTTTAGGGGGCAGTAGATTAGAAAAAGTTTATTTGATACTTAGAATTTGGAATTTCAGACTCTGGATTTATAATCCACTTACTCTTTGAATTTTTTATTTCACCGACTGCAAACTATCAACTATTAACTAACAACTAACATGCTCGACCTTAAGTTCATTCGTGAAAACCAAGCGCTAGTGCAAAAAACCCTGGAAGAGAAGAGCATTAAACTGGATTTAAATAAACTTCTTCAATTAGACCAAGGGAAACTTCAACTGATTCAGAAATCCGAAGATTTGCGCAAACAAAGAAATGAAAACGCAGAGGCTGTTCAGAAAGCGGGGGGCAAACCTTCCACCACGCTCACACAGGCCGGCCAAAAGCTGAAAGTGGAAATCAAAACCCTAGAAGAACAGCTTAAGAAAATTGAAACCGAACTTCAGGAGCTACTCTATCTTACTCCCACGATTCCTTCAGATGACACCCCTCGCGGTAAAGATGATAGTGGTAATGTGGAAATACGACGCTGGGGTGAACCCACTCAGTTTGATTTCCCTCTCAAGGATCACCTGGAACTTGCCAAACAACACGACCTGATTGACACCGAACGAGGCGTGAAAGTTTCCGGTTTTAGAGGTTATTTTCTCAAAAACGAAGCCGCCACTCTACACCTAGCCTTGATGTGGTATGTTTTTAATAAAATGGTACAGGCGGGTTTCACGCCGATGATTCCCCCCACGCTCGTCAGAGAAATGGCGCTTTATGGCACCGGTTATTTTCCGGCCGGCCGTGGCGACAACTATGAGATTAAAAATGTGAACGAAGAGGAGACCGGTAAGCTTTCAGAAGAAGGTCTTTTTTTGGCAGGCACTGCCGAGGTGGGACTGGGCGCGTACTACGCCAATGAAACACTGCAAGAAGCCAACTTGCCTTTAAAAATGTGTGGTTTCTCTTCTTGCTTCCGTCGAGAGATCGGTAGTTATGGCCGAGACACGCGCGGAATCTATCGCGTGCATGAGTTTATGAAAGTGGAGCAATTTATCATTTGCCAAAATGATTATGCCGTTTCCGAAAAGTGGCACCAAAAACTCATCCAGCTTTCTGAAGGAATTTTGCAAGAATTAGAACTGCCTCACCGCGTGATTCAGATCTGCACCGGCGATATGGGTACCGGCAAATACAAAATGTATGACATTGAAACCTGGATGCCTTCACGCAATAACTATGGCGAAACCCATTCCGCTTCCAATCTGGGAGAGTGGCAAGCCCGTCGTTTGAATCTCAAATATCAAACCAAGGCTGGCAAAAGAGAATTCGTACACACTTTAAACAATACCGCCCTAGCTTCACCGCGCATTTTGATCGCTATTTTGGAAAACAACCAACAAAAAGACGGAAGTATTCTCATCCCGAAGGTACTCCAACCGTACCTGGGGAAAGAAAAGATTAGCTAGCTTTTTAGCTTGTAGCTTGTAGCTTTTTAGAAAATTTACAACTTTTAACTTTGCGTTTTGAGTTTTTTCTTCTTAACCAAGGAGCTACTTCCCTAAGAAGCGGATCATACGTAAATAACTTTGAATAAATAAGCTTCATTCCTAAAGCCCCCTTG
>CAZPDC010000017.1:0-11413 GCA_964585215.1 uncultured Candidatus Peribacteria bacterium | reverse complement strand
TAACGTATTTCCAATTTGGAAATGTCTAAAAGCCTACCCAGTTGCCCAATATAATTTTTGGCCATTGCTTCAACCTCCTTTTTGTCACGCATTTTGCGAGTTTCAGATTTGTCTGTGGGATCGCCAAAACGTGCCGTGAATGAGCCAATCAAAAAGACAATTTTGTGCCCCAGCTCTTGGAATTGGCGCAATTTTTCATAGTTCACAGCGTGACCCAAATGTAGATCTGAAGTAGTGGGATCAACTCCGTGCTTCACGCGCAAAACCCTGCCGGATTGCATTTTTTCGCGTAGCGCTTTTTCCACCACAATCTCTTCCACGCCTCGGGAAAGCACTTCATCAATGGCTTTGGGATCGGTATTAGCTGACATGAATAATGAATTAGGAAGTATGAATAATGGACCAGAGAGGATTTATAACGGTTTATTAGTTTATTGGTTAATTAGTTGGTTTGTCATTCTGGCTTGTCCAGAATCTGTTGTAAGGATTCCCCCCGACTAAGTCGGGAGGAATGACAGAGATTATTAAGTGGTAGATTGGCAGATTGATTCCTTGTTCTTTTATTTCATGTTTTGGTGTTCTCATGTTTTGATGTTTTTTTATATTTATATTTATGCACTTGGGGATTGTAGAACGGTGACAAAGCCGCAATGAGCGCCTCCTGGAAAGCAAAAGTTCTTGTCCTTAAATTACCCGTCAACACCCCAATTGTCCCCTCTTTGTTTTTTAAATTCTCTTTTTCCCAAATCTCATCCGCCACCACACCAAGCTCTTTACCCTCGACAAACATTTTTTCCACCACGCCCTTGGGCAAGGGGTAAGCCGAAGAACAACCAAAATAAAATTTCTTTCCATCGGAAACACAAGCCCAACTTTTCAGAGAATAGTGCGTCAGGGGCTTCTTTTTATCTTGACTTAAAATATTGTAATGAATCCCTCCTTCCAGGCCCACATAAAAATTTGCGGCTGTTCTTTTAATCAGCGCGACTACGCGATTATAGGCCCCTTGCATCGTTTGCTCATCGTCCAAGGGCATTGCGCCAATCCCACTCGGTACTTCCAGATTAACAAATTCCAGTCGGTTTTTACACCACTTCTCTATTTGAGCAAAAGCTTTCTTAACCGCTTCAGTCTTTGCCTGATTGTTTGTGCCAATCGCTACGCGCATAGTTGAAATCAGTAAGCTAAAAGGAGTATAATTAACAAATTAAAAAATAAAACAAAAATGAGCAACTACGGCAGACTCAATCCAGAAGAAAGTTTACTTTATTATGAAAGTGGCGCGGCTACTTCTCAACAAGCCGATTTAACCAAAAATTTTTTCCGTCCCCATCCGCAAAAAGAACTGAATTGGTTAAGACAATCTAAACCGCAAGAATACAAAGAATTAACCAATTTGTTAAATTGGAAAAATGACATTGACCAATCTTTTACCGTACCGAGCACTTCTTTTAACCGCCTAGACGAAAAAACCGAAAAGAAATTAAGGTATAAATATTTTGATCACTTGGTGGAATATGTTTTTTGGGAATTTTTGCGCACTCTTTATTTTCTGGACAAAGACGCTTGTTTTAAAACTTCTGTGTATGAAGACTACTGTCAACACATTGACTATATCGTTTGGCTGGAGACAGAAAAAAAATGGTTGGCGATTGATCTCACCACCAAAAATGACTACAGCGAAAAAGCAGAGCGCTTAGGTCAACCAATCATTCCAGCCGATTTCCAGCACCTGCAAAAAAAGACGATTCAGATGACCCAAACCATTATTCCTCTCAATAAAAAAGTTTGGTACGCTCTGACAGAAAGATTTTTAGAGAAAATCAAACAAGGAGCTAATCCCGGAACAGTTGATTGGGAAAAACTGGCTGGACTCGAACATCAAGTTAAATTAACGCAGGTAAATCAAAACATTAAAACTCTCTTTATGAACACGACTCTAAAAAACGAAATCACTCCTCTGCAGAATTCTTTTTAGAATATCCCCCTTCTAAGTCTTCAACCGCTTTAATAATTTCATCGGTAGTTTTTTTAACTTCTTCCTTCTTTAAAGTACTGTCCTCAAAAGGATATTTTTTTTCTGCGGGTTCTAATTTTTGAGCTTGTTCCAACGTAAAAGTTCTGATTAAAAAAATAGGTTACTGTATTTTGATTGAAATCTAATCTTTGTCAAGACTTTAAATAATCACGCTTGACAGAAATTCTTAAATCCATTCTTTAACACATCCTTACGTTCTCAAGTTTGTAAGGATATTGTTGAAAAAGTAATATGATTACTTTGCTAAACATTAAATTTAAACAAAACCACATCGCCTTCGCGCATCACGTAGTCTTTGCCTTCTTGGCGCACTAAACCTTTTTCTCGACAGCCCACCCAGCCCCCTTGATTCACAAAATCCTGCCAATGACAGACATCGGCTTTGATGAAACCTTTTTCAAAGTCCGTGTGAATCACACCGGCCGCCTGTGGCGCGGTCCAACCTTGTTTAATCACCCAGGCCCGCGCTTCCTTTTCGCCCGCTGTGAAAAAATATTGCAGCTTCAGTGTCTCAAAACAAACCTTAGCTAAAAGATTCAGACCTGAATAATTAATTCCTAGGTTCTTCAAATATTCACTCCGTTCCGCTTCAGACAAATCAATCAATTCTTCTTCTAGTTTGGCGGAAATAGGTAGAATCAAACCAGCCGGTAAGCCCAGGAGTGGCGCCAACTTCTCTGGATTACCAAACTCTTTTAATTGTTCCTCTTTGAGATTAATCGCGTAAAGAAAAGGCTTAAAAGTCAAAAGAGCTAAGTCTTTAATTAGGTCTTGTTCTTCTTTTGATAAAATCGTTTCTCGAGCAAATTTATTCTCATCCAAAACCCCCTTAATCTTTTTTAAAATTTCTAAAATAAGCACCATTTTTCTGTCGCCTGATTTTGTTTCGGAAGCGGCTTTGGCAATTTTTTTTTCCAGAGTTTGCAAGTCAGCCAAAATCAATTCCGTACGAATTGTTTCCATGTCTCTTTTGGCATCAATCGTGGGTTCAACGTGAATAATCTGAGGATCTTCAAAAAAACGCACTACTTCCAAAATTGCGTCCACCTCCCGAATATGTGCCAAAAATTGATTGCCCAGACCTTCTCCTTTGTGCGCTCCTTTCACCAATCCCGCGATATCCACAAATTCCACGACTGCCGGCACAATCTTTTGAGTCTTCACCACTTGAGCTAACTGCGTTAGTCTTTCGTCAAAAACTTCCACAATTCCCACATTGGGATCAATCGTACAAAAAGGATAGTTGGAAGCCACCGCTCCCCGACTTTTAGTCAAAGCATTAAAGAGAGTAGACTTTCCCACGTTGGGTAAACCGACAATACCGATCTTGAGATTCATGAGGAAATATGGTTATTAAATAGATAAATTAAGCAAGTATGGCATTTCTTCATCATAGGAAAACTCGAATATCGAATCTCGAAATCCGAAACAAATCCAAAACATTAAAAATAAATGTTCAAAACAGAATACTCTTAAATAGTTTAAAACATTTGGTCATTTAAATTTCAAGTTTGTTTCAGGTTTCGTGCTTCGGATTTCGGATTTATTTTTTAGTTTGGAATTTGGAATTATATTAGAAATTAGGAATTGGAAATTTTAACTTTCTTATTCCTTTGTTCCAGTGTTTCAGTGTTCTATTGTTCCAGTGTTTCAGTGTTCCAGTGTTTCTCGTATTCCTCCGCCTTTTGTGTCCTCCCCAATTTCGCATAACTCTCGCCTAAATACCAGAAAATTCTTCTAAAGTTAGGATTATCCTTGAAAAAACGACGATAAGCGTCCTGTATCAATGGTGACTGTTTCGCAATCGTGTCGTCATACTGCCAAAAATTGGGCATAAAATCCAGGATTGCTTCAAAAGGCCTAGTAGCTTTCTTGTAATCACCACTTTCATATAAAGCACGACCCCAAGTTTCAAAAACTCTTATCTGATAAGGACCTAATACGGCGGCTTCTTGAAAAGATTTTTCCGCCTCTTCGGGTTGATCATTTCTCATCTCCCACTCTCCTTTAATTAACCAGTACTCATAATCTTGAAAATTGGTCAGACGACCAACGGTTTTGATTGTCTCGGGATTCAAAGATAAAGTATTATTTAATTGGAAATTCAAGAGATTATATTGATAATTAGGAGTCCAAGGATCCAATTGAATAGTTCTTTGTAATAAGGCTAACTTTTTTGTACCCAGTTCATTTTGAGCTAAATAAAAATAATGATTCGCGCGTCCCGCGTTTAGGTTTAGCTTGATTGCCAATAAGACCGCTGAAATTAGAAGTAGGCCAATAAGGGTTCTCCCAATTTGTAGCAATCCCCCTTTGTACTGAATTTGTTTTCTATCTGAAATTAACCAAAGTAAAATCGCAACAATGCCCCAAAAATAAACTTGATGCACTGTGGTGGAAAATCCAAATTGATTGGCCACACCCAAGCCAAACAACACGCTTAAACCCAGCAAGATCAGCTTTGCATTAGATTTATTTTGAAAAACAGTTTTTAAACACACTAGATAAAGACTCACTAAAAAAATTAAATAAGTAATCAGGCCAATCAGGCCTGTATTAACCAAAGTCTCCAAAACTCCGTTATGAGTACGGTCCGCGATTTCGTTGGGCTGTTCCAATGTCAATAGTTTCTGGTTTTGATAACGCGGGAAAATTAAATAAAAAGTATCTAGCCCAGTTCCTCCGAGGGGATTTTTTTGGAAAGCGTGCCAACTGGCTTGCCAAACCAAGAGCCGACTCTGCAAAGAACGCGAATTCTCTCCCGCTAAAGTCAGGCGCCCTTTTGAACTAGGCCAAACATTAACCGCGATTAATAGCGCTATCACAATCAAAGGAACCACCCAACAAAAATGTATCGCCTTCTTTTTATGCGCTAGCCCATAGATTAATGAATAAAACCAGCCTGCCGCTAAGATTCCCAACCAGGCTCCCCGTGAGAAGGTGAATCCCAGCGCAACCAGCTGAACCAGAATATTGAAAATACCCAGTGCTTTAGTGAAATTTCGTTTTGCCTGCACGGTTATGAAAACAGAAAAAGGTAGAGTTAAAATCAGGAAATAACCCAGGTAATTGGGATGTCCCAAGCTACTAAAAGGACGACCCAAAAAAACATCTGTCTTTAGATACACCGAAACCGGATCAAGGGAAAAATATTGTAAAATTGCGTAAAAAGCCGTTAAAAAACCAGCGAGCGAAATTATCCTAAGAATCCTTTGCAATCTTTCGCCCGTCCCCAATTGGTCAAAAATAATCCAGCAGAAAAACAGATAGTGTAGATAACTAAAAACTCCTTGGTGACGGTTGTAGTTGCCCCACCAATTTACCCAACCTATCCGCGACCAAATTAATGTCCCTAATAAACCAATCACAAGACAAACCAAGCTAACTTTAAAAACCCAGGGTAAAGTTTTTTTAGTTTTTGGTATCAACAACAACTTCTGAATCAGCCAAAAGAAAATTAAGATTTCCACCAAAAGTCGGAAGAGCACAATCTTGTTAATTTCGAAAACCTGTTCCGTCTGTAGAAAATTCAATTTTAAACCAAATAACTCGGGAAAATAAACAAAATACAAAGGAACCAGTAGAAAAACACCTAGCCAAAGAGTTTCCATTAAAATTATTAGAACTTTTCTCATTTGCGACAATCAAGATATTCAAGGATAAGATAACTATAGAGGATTAAGATCGCGCTGATTACAATCAGCCAATCGAGCTGGATGCGATAGAGAATAATTTCAGAAAGAACGGTTGCCAAGGCAAGCAGATTCACAAAAAAGATAATTGGCCAAAAGAGAAAATTTTCCCTGGCTTCCGGCAACCTTTTTTCAACGATACTTTTAAGATAGTGGATCATAACCAGAATCAAAAACAAGCCCATATAAGAAACCAGCGCGGAAACAAACTTCCAGTTGCTAATCTGATGGTTCGTGAGGTAAAAAACCAAATAAGGATGCGCTAACCACACTATCACAGTCACCAAACTCCAAATTAAAAAATAAAGTCGATTGCGAGGGGACACTCTTCTGACACTAATCACCCCGTTAATTTGTTTAAGACGTCTGACAATTTCTCCCGTGCTAAACTGATTAACGGTTTCTAAAGAAATCTTATAAATCCGCAGGTTGTGCTTTGGTTTTTTAATCAAAGAAGAAACACTAATTCCCAGAGTAGAAATAGCCACAATTAAATCTCTCAAAAAACCCGGTCTTTCTTTTCCTATGATTTTAAAATAATAACTATACTTTTTATTCCGTGTTATTATCTTTAAAGTAGGAAAAAGTAGGTTATAAACTTCTTCCGTGTTTAGCGAACCTTCTCCTAAGCAAACCAAAGCGTCTTCAAAAGAAACCAAATCTTTAGTGGAGAGCAATCTAGTAACACATTTACGGGAAAGATTTTCAATAATCCCCCGACTGTGTTGATCAAGTTCTGATTGTAACAATTTTTTTCCTCGTCTTAATTTTTGTTCACGTGACTCCTTCTTAAACCAATCTAAAATGTGTCTTTTGGCAGTATTGGTTTTCGCATAGGAAAGCCAGTCTAAAACAGGAACTCCTGACTTATCGGTAATAATTTCAATAATACTACTGGTTTTTAGATTAACATTTAAGGGTTGATCCTTACCATCAACCCTTGCCAAAATTGCGTGATTGCCTATTTCCGAATGAACCGCGTAGGCAAAATCGACCGCGGTTGCTCCCAAAGGTAAATCAATCAAGTCGCCTTTGGGGGTAAAAACCGAGATTCTTTCACGTGCTGTGCTATCCTTCAAGTCATCCAGAAATTTATTTCCATCTAAACGATATTTTTGAAGTTCTAACACCTCACGTAACCATCGCGCGCCATGCCTTAAATTGGCCTTATCTTCCTCTTTAGCTTTGTACCAAAAATAAGCCGCTACTCCATATTCCGCCTCTAGGTGCATACTTCTAGAACAAACCTGAAAAGGGACGAGATGTCCGTGAGAGCAAAACACCGTAGTGTGAATAGCGCGGTAATCATTTGCTTTGGGTAAGGCGATGTAATCCCTAAAAAGATCCAACTTGGGCTTCCAAAGATTATGAATAATCCCCATTACTTCGTAGCACTCTTGCGTACTTCTTGTAACCACGCGAATACCAAATCCCAAACCCCAAACCTCTTCAAGGGTTTTTCCCCAAATTTTTAATTTGGCCGCTATTTCAAAAAGATATTTTTGAAATTCTTCCACCTCACAATCTAATTTATTTTCTTTCAACTTCCTTTTTAAGATGGTGCTAAACTTTTGAAGATATTGTTTTTCTTTTTCTCTTTGTGTCATTTTTTCCTGCAACATTCGAAAATCCTGCGGATTAAGATATTTAAAGCACATTTCCTCTAGGGGAGCGGCAAAACACCATAAACCAAAACTATAAGCCAAAGGTATATAAATATCTTGAGTTTCATGCGTAATTCTTTTTCGATCTACTTCCGATAAATAAGAAAGAGTTTGCACATTATGCAAACGATCCGCCAGCTTGATTAAAATAACCCGAACGTCTTTCGCGGTAGCCACAATCACTCTTTGCAAACTAGCTAATTTACGTTCCTCTAGTTGATCTTTATAGTAAATTTTAGAAAGTTTAGTTACCCCCATTACTAAAAAGGCTACCTCTTTACCAAATTTTTCTTTAATCTCACGTTGAGAACAGCCAGTATCTTCAATCACATCATGTAAAAGCGCGGCCACAAGAGTGTCTTCATCAACTTTTAAATTCACGAGAGTTTTAAAGACTTCCACGGGATGAATCACAAAAGGCTCTCCTGAATAACGTTTCTGGCCAGCGTGAGCTTGTTCAACAAAATAATACGCCTGCTTAAGTTTTTCCGGATTGACCTGAGGCAAGTCACGGCGAACCTGACGAAGTGTCGCGCTGAAATCCAACATAATTTAGAAAATACGTTTTTGAGGGTTAGCCGTTTTAGAATGAAGCCGATCAGCCGCAATGGAGGCGCAAATAATTAAAATCGCTCCTGTCAAAACAGGCCAACTTAGCTTGGTTTGTAAAAAAATTCTATCCAAAATAATCGTAATCAACGCGGAGAAGCTAAGGGTGATAATCGCTGGCATTAAGCTTAAATATCGATGAACTACATGCGCTAACACATACGCGATCGCGGTAGGAATAACTATCGCCAAAAAGAGGATTAAAAATTGACTACCACTTAATCTCGTCAGGCCTTCAAGGGGGATAAAGGGAATAAAAAGAATGCCTGCGATTAACATACTAAAGGCATTGAAAACCAAGCTGGAGTGCTGAGGATGGTCATAAATAAATTCCTTACGATTAATCAAGCTGATGACAGAAAAAGTGATGGCGATTAAAATAATCATATCACCGATCAATTTTGCGCGACTGCTAATTTCTAATCCACTACTTTCAGTTCTTGCCAACACCAAAAAGGCGATTCCAGCAATGCCAAATAAAGTATACCGGAAAATTTTCAGTAAATTGTTTCTATTTTCTAAATAAGAAATACGATTCCTCCATTTATAAGTCGCGTAAACTAACATTAGAAGAGGCATAAAACCCACGATGAGTTGAGCGTCTGTAGCAATAGTGTATTGTAAACCAGTATAAAAAAGCGCGAGGTTAATCGCCAAAGCTACCGAGCTAAACCAAAAGTACTTACTTCTAAACAACTGACTAAATTTATATTCCATTCTCCCGATTAATTGAAAGGGCAAGGTGAACAAGATTAAAAAGATTCCCCCTCCTAAAAGCTGTAGCCCTACTACCAACTGTGTTTCCAGACCATCTAGAGCCAACTTTCTCAAAGCAATAGGAGTGGAACCAAAAATAATCACCGTGCCAATCCTCGCGGAATAACCAATGATTTTAGCTTTAGTAAGTTGGTTCATTCGAAAATTGGGTTAGATTTTTGACGCGATTGCTTGATTTTAGAACGTTGTTTTTTCTCTTCTAAGCGTTCTTTTTTCTTTTTCAGAGATACTTTTGTGGCAACTCTCTTCACTTTTACCTGATAATACCGTTGAATTTTTTCGATTAATCTTTCTAAAGCGAGAATTCTATTTTGATGCTGTGAACGTTCTTGCTGACAAGTGACCACCAGACCGGTTGAAAGATGAGTAATGCGTACAGCCGAGTCGGTTTTATTGACCTTTTGTCCTCCGGGTCCGCTCGCCCTGAAGGTTTCAATTTTAATGTCCTTTTTAGAATCAATAGCAATCACTCCCTGATCTGTATGCACAAAAATTTCCTTCACAATAATGATGAGTTAATTTCAAATAAAATGTCAAAACTCAAAGTTCAAATGTCAAATAAATGCTTAAATGACTAAATATCAAATTTTTTAAATCATTTGGATTTTGGATTTAATTTGTCATTTGGGTTTTGACACTTGGAATTTCATTGGTAATTGAAAATTAGAAATTTGTTTTTTATTCCTTTAACCATGTTTTTATCTCCCCAATCACTTTTTTTAACAATACTAATTTAACCTCCTTCTCCCCTCTTCCTTTCCATTCTACCGCACTAGTCTTCAGTGTCTTTTCGGAAACCACTAACCGAATTGGAATCCCGATTAAATCCGCATCCGCGAATTTTTCTCCCGCGGAAACATTTTCCCTATCATCATAAAGCACTTCGATTTTTTCTTCTTCTAATTGTCTGTGTAAACCCACGGCTACTTCTAAGACCGACTTACTATTACCCAGCTGAATTAAATGTATTAAATAAGGAGCTACGATTTTTGGCCAAATGATGCCTTTGTCATCGTGGTATTTTTCCACAATTGTCGCTAAAGTACGGCCCACCCCAATCCCATAACAACCCATATAAAAAGGTTTAGACTTACCGTCCTGGTCCGTGAAAAGCGCGCCTTGCATTAGGTCGGTATAATGCGTCCCTAGTTGAAAAATATTACCGACTTCAATTCCCCTCTTTTCATCTAAAACAGACTTGCCATCTTCGGTCAGATCTCCCGCTTTGGCTAAACCAATATCAGCCTCAAACTCCACGGTAAAATCACGGCCATAATTTACGTTGAGCAGATCGCGGTATTTCCGATTCGCGCCACCGTAAAAATTTCTCACCGTCTTTAGGGACAAATCCCCTACCACCAAAACTTTTTTATGATTAACCCCCACAGGGGAAATAAACCCCGGTTCAGAATCAACCGCGCGAATCTCTGTCTCTGTGGCATGACGCAAGGTGTTGGCTTTTACCACGTGTTTCAATTTGGTTTCATTAATCTCCCGGTCTCCTCGAATTAGCGCCAAAATCAAACGACCATTCTCATCCACCACCATAAAATCCTTGAGCTGTTGCCAAAGTGGTAATTTATGCAATTTAACCCCATCTTCCATTTTATTCCCCCGTTTGGCCTCCACTTCTTGTAAGGGTTTTTCTTTTTCGGTTAAATTTTTGGCATCCCGCAAAAAGCGCGCGACTTCTTCGTGTGCCGCGTAACTGCCATCCTGTGCCACCAATACCTTACTTTCACCCATCTCGCTTTCCACGATAAATTCGTGGCAGTACTCTCCCCCAATGTAACCATTATCAGATTCCACTACAATTGTTTTTAATCCCAGTCGCTCAAAAATCCTCTCGTAAGTTTCCCACATTTTTTGATATTCTTTTTCAAATTCCTGCGCGTCGCGATCAAAAGAATAAGCATCCTTCATCATAAATTCTCGCACGCGCAAAAGACCTCCCCGCGCCCGCAATTCATCTCGAAACTTCTGGGAAAACTGGTAAATATTAAAAGGTAAATCTTTATAACTGACGTTAAATTTACGCACCACATCCACCATCATTTCCTCGGCCGTGCCGCCCAAAACAAACTTAGCTCCTCGACGATCTTGTATAGTCATCAGCTCAAAACCCACGGTCTTGGCACGACTGGTTTCTTCCCATAATTCCAAAGGATGCAGCACAGGTGTAATCATTTTCTGCGCCCCTGCTCGATCCATCTCCTCTTCAATCACTTTGATAATTTTGTCGTTCACCCGCATTCCAAGCGGCAAAGAATAATATCGTCCCGCCGTGGATTCACGGATAAAACCACCTTGATAGAGGTATTTATGTGACACTACGGTCATTTCTTCGGAAACATGTTTAACTGTTTTGCCGAAAAGGCGAGAATAAAGCATGAAGATCATTAAAACATAAAATCATAAAAACATTAAAACAAGGAGGTAAATTTCTGTGTTTCATGTCTTTTTATTTTCTTGTTCTCGTGTTCTAGTGATTTAATATTCCAGTATTCTTGTGTTCTATTGTTTCAGTGCTTCTTTAGTATAAACAAAAAGACGCAGTGAGCAAATGAATCTAGCCACTTTACTGCAAATTTAACACACACTGATTGCCCTTTTGGCAATAAATCACTTTTTCA
>CAZPDC010000016.1:1403-11618 GCA_964585215.1 uncultured Candidatus Peribacteria bacterium | reverse complement strand
AGGGGCATTTCCTTTATCAAGGGGGCGAGAAGGGGCATTTCCTTTATCAAGGGGGAGCTTTTCTTGGTGCCCCTTTATCAAGGGGGCATTAGGAATGAAGCTTATTCATTCAAAGAAATTAGCGTATGATCCTCTAAATCTTTACATGTAATCTTAAATCTTTTTCCCCCTTACCATTTGCTATCGGGGGCTTTTTTGTGCTAAAATGTTTAGATTAAAACTAAACCTAAAGTACTCTCACTATGTCTCTCTTTAAGACAAAAACACATAGGTTTGCATTGGCCGTTATAGCACTAACCTTTTTATGTTTAGGTTGGTTAAATTGGCAGAAATGGAGCAATGTCACTATTGTTACTCAAGCAGAAAGTGACGCGGTTTATATGCAAATTGCGGAAGACGCTAAGTTTTTAAAATTGGTGGCGGAAAACAGTGGTTATACCAGCTGGGAGCCAGAAGTGCCGGCAGGCGATTATTTTCTAAGGGTGAGCCTGGACGGCAAAAACTGGAGCGCGCCTACGGATCTGAAAGTAGAACAAGTAAACAGCCTTCCTCCGCGCTTGCTCGCGCTTTCCCCTCGTACGAATTTGGCAGTTAGGCCGGAAGAGCTGACCTTCACGGCTTTATACGATGATAGCGTGTTGACCGTAACTGATTTAAAAATCGCGGTTTCCGCCGAGCCGACCTTTCCTGTGGGGAAAACTACAGTTTTGAATTTAACCGGAGCAAAAAGCGGAGAAGCCAAAAGTTTGTCTTACGCTGGTTTGAATGTGGGTGACTATTTTTGGCGGATTAGCTTGGTAAAAAATCAAATTACCTATTTCTCTGGAGTAGAGAGCTTTGCGGTTGCCAAGGACGCGGTCAGCGTAACAATCTTTGAAGATAATGCCAATGAAGAAAGTGGGGTTAACCAACCTCCTAAGCAGCCCATGTTAATCAGTCCGGCCAATCAAACCAAAATGCCGTTTACTCCAAATCTGGCCCTGAATTTTACCGCTTTTGTAGCGGATCCCGACACAGCTCAAGAGGTTTTAACTACGGAATTAAAAATAACCGCGGGAGCGGATTGCACTACCGCTCAAGCTTTATTCACGGAAAAACGGGAAGTCGCGAACGGAGACTATGCCAAATGGCAGATCAATCTGCAAGAAATTGCCAATCTACAAGTGGATACTCCTTATTTTTGGTGCGTGCGCGCGCAAGATGAACTGCAAAAGCAAACCTGGAGCGAGGTTTGGAGTTTTCAATTAGCAACGGAAAACGCCGCGGATCAATTACAAGAAACAGCTTCCGCGCCAGACGCAATTGGTTTACAACAGGTTATTGTTTTACCCGTGGCGAATTTGCTTTACCCTCTTTTCGGCCAGATTGTTAAACAAGATGCCGGATTATATTTTCAGACACGCGATCGGGGGGATGGTTATACCTATGAGTTTAGAATACTTAAAAACGGGACAAGTTGCAGCTCGGAAAATATTTTTTACTATGGCTCGGGTAATAGTATTGGTTTAACCGGTTCCGCGGAAACCGGTCGTTGGGAATTAAGCGTTAATCAAAAAGCGGCCCTGTCAGACGGAACTTATTTTTGGTGCGCGCGTGAGATTCAACAGCTAACCGTGGCGGGCGTGGTTAAAACCATGGTGACTAATAACTGGAGTTCGCCGAGTAAGTTTGTCTTAGCGCGCCAAGTTCCAGTCGCTTTGGAGGGAGTCCAGGGAGGAGAAACAACCATTTGGAAAACCTGGGATCGAAAAAACGGATTAGCTTGCAAATCCACCTCCGGTGACACTTTTAATTTAACAAACTTACTGGATCAAAATTTAAACAATCTAGGCTTTGTTCAAAGAAATGATCAAGCGGCCAAGATCTACTGTGATCTGGAAACGCCTCGCCAAATTAGTGCGCTGAATTTATATTTCAATAATTACACGGGACCGTATCGTTATAATTTCACAATAAATAACGGGGAACTTAACACGGGCGAAAAAATCATGTCTCAAGCGAACGGTTGGACGGACATAAGTTTATCCGCTCAAGAAGTGCGCAACTTTCAATTGGAATTTTTCCGGCTGAATGGCGATCATTTCGCGCATGTGGGAGAATTAAAACTGGAACTTATAAATCAAGCTCCTCCTGAAAATCAAAATGACAACAGTGTCCCACCGGAAAGTGTGATCTGGAAGACGCAAGGGCAAGAAGGGGATTTGAAATGCAAGTCCACCGCGGAAGGACTTAGCCTGAAAAATCTTTTGAATGGAAATTTAAACGACTTTGGTTTGATCCAAAAAAGTGATCAAGAGGTGATTTTGGATTGTGAATTTAGCGCACCCCGCTTCTTGCAAGCGCTGAATTTGTATTTCAATAACTACACGGCCCCTTATCGTTATGATCTCAAATTGAACAATGGAAGCTACGATACAGGAGAAAAAGTCACCGGTGGAGGCAATGCTTGGACAGAGATAGCCTTTACTCCGCAGGTGGTAAATAATTTCCAGTGGACGGTTTTTCGGGTGAAGGGTGATCATTTCGCGCATATAGGAGAGCTGAAGATTGAAACCGCGCCGGAAACCCCTCCCGCCAACCCATTGGTTTGCGAAAAGACCGGTGGTAAAGACTACGCGGTAGCCGGGACGGTGAGCGGTTATAAAATTACAAACGGTGTTTATGGTAGTTACAGCTTGACGGATAATTGTGAAACGGGGACCGGCTTGTTGGTGGAATATTCTTGTGGGACAGAACGGACTTTGGTGGAGGAAAAAGTTAATTGCGCGCAAGCGCTCAACTCCTCGGCCGCTTATTGTTTACTGGGAGCATGTAAACTAGGAGAAGCCACGGTAACCCTTCCTCTTAAATTTAATTTTGGTCCCTATCAAGATAAAGTGGGACAAAAAGACGAGCGTGGTTATGATTTAAATTTTATTGAAGGTCTGGAGGGGATTAAACGTAGTCGCACGGCGGAGCCTTTGGATAGTTTCGTGGTGGCGCGACCGGGGCAAAAAGGGCTTTGGTCTTGGAAGGGTTTAGTAGCGGGACGTTATCTGGCTACTGCCGGAATGGGCGATTCGGAATATAGTCAAGGTCCGCAAAGCCTGGTGATTAATGGTGCTTCATTGGCGGATGGTAGTGTCAAAACCGCCACCTTAGTTAATCAATTCTACCGTGCCACGTCCGCGTTGGAAGTAGGCGGTGATGAGACTTTGCACTTACTCCTTAAGGGAGGAGAGCAAACGAATGGCGTTTTAAACACATTGAATGTGCGTAATTACACTTGGAATTTGTATTTAGAAGCGGAAAGTTTAATGACTCAACATGACGCGGAACAGTTGGAAAACGTCTCTAATTCAGGAGGAAAATTTTTAAAACTGAAAACGGGTGGTAGTTTGGAGCAAAAATTCAAAGCTACCACGAACGGTTCTTACCGACTTTTCGTGCGTCCGGGTAGTTTATTTTCAGGGACAAACGCTTTCGTAATTCGTTTAGACGGACAGGTAATCAGCTTGAGACTCCTGCCTTCTTCCACGGCACAACAGAAATGGTTGGTTTCTCCCGCCGTGCTCAATCTGGGAACGGGTGAGCATCTTCTTAAAGTGGAAGCCTTAATGAATGTAGATCTGGACGCGTTTCTTTTAACTGATACGGGCGATCTGAATGCTCTGGCGGTTATGATTCCAGAGAAAGGTAATTACGAAGACCCTAGCCAATTTTTAATCGCGCCTGACGCACCACCCCCACCTCCTCCAGTTTCGCCAGATGCCGACAATGACGACATGTTGGATGCTTGGGAGGTGCGATATGGTTTTAACCCGCAAGATCCTAGTGATGCCAGAGAGGATCCGGACCAAGATGATTTGGATAATCTAATGGAATATCAGAAGGGCACGCATCCACGGGTGAAAGACACAGACAATGATGAAATGTCCGACGGCTGGGAAGGGCGGTATGGGTTTAATCCGCTAGCTGGTTATGATGCGCTGGAAGACGCAGATAGTGATGGATACAGCAATTTGGAAGAATATAAAAATGGCACTAACCCTCGTCAAAAAGACCCCCCTAAATTAACAAATACGGGAGGGGGTTATAGTTGGAGGAGATTTCTTACTTCTTTAGGAGATAAAGACCTAGATCAACAAGCTTTAATTAATTGGTTAGAAGGGCAGGGTTTAAGCTGGCAGGAGGGTTTAGGCGAACTTGACTCGGATAATGACGGCTCAATTAATAAAGAAGAATTTGTTCAACAAACCAATCCGCGTCAGTCCGATACAGACAATGACGGAATGTCGGACGGTTGGGAGGTAAACAATAAACTCAACCCTCGTTCTGCTAATGACGCTGGTTTTGATTCTGACCAAGATGGGCTAAACAACTTACGAGAATTTCAATCTAAAACTGATCCGCACAATGCTGATACAGACCAAGATAAAATGCCGGACGGTTGGGAAGCTAAAAATAAGCTTGACCCCTTGAGTGGACTAGATGCTTATTTGGATCCTGATGGGGACGGACTGAATAATTTGGCGGAATATCTGACAGGTACGGATCCTTACAATCCCGATACGGATGGGGATGGGATACCCGATGGGGGCGCGGTGAATTTACGTAACCAGGCTAGTCCAAATTGGCAAGATACAGACAAGGACTCTTTGCCAGACAACTGGGAAGAAAAAAATGGCCTAGATTCCAAGAATTCTAAAGATAAAAATCAAGATTTAGATCAGGATAAGCTTTCCAATTATCAAGAATTTTTACATCGTACCGATCCACGCGATTCTGATACGGATAATGATGGTATGCGGGATGGCTTAGAAGTTCAGTGGTCTTTAAGTCCAACTGATGCGGCTGATGCTGGTTTGGATTACGATCAAGATGGTTTGTCTAGCAAGACTGAGTTACTCGTGAACGGTACAGATCCCTTGAAAGCTGACACGGATGGAGATGATTTTACGGACGGAGACGAGGTCAGTTTTTACCGCACCAACCCGTTGGATAAGAACAGTTTTCCCCAAGAGGGACAATTGGGTTTGAGCAATTTTAATCAAGAAGAGGTAGTCTTAACCAATACTCCGTTTTTTGTGGGCACGGCACCCAAAAACAGTTTGGTAAAAATTTATTTGGAAGATAGTCTAGGTGAAAAAACCTTAATTGTTTCCGTTTCCGCGGACGCGGTAGGGCGTTTTATGGCTAAGAGCAACCCAATCCAAACGGAAGGGAAATATCGTATCGTACTGGAAGCTTACAGTCACGACCAACTTTTAGCTACTTCCGCTTTGACCGTAATTGAGGTCAGTTTCGCGCAAAGTTTAGAAGCGCCTATGCTCCTGGAAATTAACGGTGAGCCCTTAAGCGAAGAGAATTTAAAAAAAGCTCAACAAGGAAAAAAATTGAGCTGGGAAACAAACAATATTCGTCCCGAATTCAAACTCACCATTCCTTTCGGAGGACAAATTTATTCTCTGTGGCAGAGCATCTTAGTGAGCTCCGCGTTGATTGCTGATATTAGTCAACCAATCAAAATAACCTCTCCGGTTGCCTTGGAACCAGGCAGTCATCAGGTGGTGTTTTACGCGGTTTATGAACAAGGTAAAAAAAGCGCGCCTCTAGAAATTGATTTACAGGTTATCCCGCGCGTAGATGCTTTTGGGGTAAGTGGTCTAACCAGCCTCACGGGTTCAGTTAATCCGTGGAGAACCGTGTTGTTAATTGCTTGTCTGATTGTTTTTGGAATTGTGTCGGGTTTGTTGCTGAAAAGAAGGAAAAGAAAAGGAAAGGAACAATTAACAATTGACATTTAACAAGTGACAAAAAATTCAAAACTCAAAGCGTAAAGCGCAAAGCTACAGTTCAAAATTTAAAACCATTTGTAATTTTAAAATTGGGATTTATAAATTTTGTTTATTCTTTCTTCTGCCCACTGCCGTTCCCATTTATTCTATTCCAAGCGGAATCCAAAATCAGTCCCAGCATTTTAGAATAAGATAGGCCGTGGTTGTGAGCCATTTTGGCGAGATGTCCGTCCCAACACCAACCGGGATTAGGATTCACTTCCAAAAGTCTGGGTTGGCCTTGCGCGTTCAGTCTCCAGTCAAAACGCGCGTAGTCGCGACACTCTAACCGTTCAAAAAGTTTGGCGCACCATTCCACGAGGGTGCGTTCGGTTTCTTTGGGCAGTTCAGCACGAATAGATTTAATCTCCCAGTAGGGTGAAGTGGGCAACCACTTGGCTTCGTATCCACAAAGTTTAGGCAACTCAGGCGGCAACATAGAATAATCTTCCTCGGTGATGGGTAGGACAGTGTAGGATTCAGGCGGATTGCCAATAATGCCCACGCTTAAATCCTTACCGGTCAAAAATTCTTCGATCAGCATCGGTTTTTCATAACCAAACTGTTGGCGAATTGCCGCGATGGCATTTAGAAGTTCCTCGGAGCTGTTCACCACACTGCGTTGAGTGATGCCAAAACTGGAGTCGCCAAAGTTAGGCTTAACGATCGCGGGGAAATTGAAAGGCAGTTCAAAAGCGGTGTCTTGTGATTTGATAAAGCAAGCATTTGGTACGGGGATATCCATTTCTTTGGCCACGCCACGCACGAGCGATTTGTCATAACAAAAAGCCAAACATTGGGGCGCGGCGCCGGTGTAAGGAATCCCCAAAAATTCCAAAAGTGCCGGTACGTGCAGTTCGTGACGAGGATTGTTGCAGTAACCTTCATCGCAAAAATTGAGTACGAAGTTCAGCTTGGGCTTTAATTTGATTAAATCGTTTAAAAGAGTGTCATGGTTGCTTAAATAAGTAAAACGGTAACCGGGTAGTTCCTGCAGAGCGTTCTTCATTTGATCAATTGTGTAAAAATCGTCGTCGTCAAAAACACTTTGAGGTTTGAGGGGATCAGGTTTGTGGGGATCACCTGTCAGTACTACCACGTGTCGGGTGGCTATTTCTGATTTAGTTTTAAGAGGAGTCCAATCTTTGCGCGCGCGTCCGGTCAGGATTAATCTTTTTCCCATTATGCCTAAGTCTTGATTGCGCTGGGAGTCTGGCGCGAGCGCGCCGGGAAAATTGATTTCCTGAAAGCCCGCGACCTGTACCAATTCACCCAAGCTCTTGGTGCTATAAAGTCTTTCAGCATAAAATTGGTCTGCCACTAGCCCTTTTTCTGCGTGAGAAACTAATTCGCGTGAGATGAGCCTTTGTTTGTCCAAAGACAGGGAGCGTTCACGGCAGACGAAATATTTTTTATCAATCCATTCCCAAGAACGGGGTTGAAAGTTCTTTTTTAAATATTCACCGTCGGCCACGTCAATCAAAATTTGTCCCCAAGGTTTAAGCACACGCAGGATTTCCTGTAAAACCTTTAAGTCATCTTGAATCGTTTCAAAATAACCGAAACTGTTGCCTAAAATCAGTACCACATCAAAACTGTCGGGAGGAAAGGGAAGCTTGCGGGCGTCACCCTCCCGAAATTTAATTTCCAAATTTTCTTTTTTGGCGTTTTCCTTGGCTTTTTGAACGAGATAATGGGAACGATCTAGCCCTTCTACTGATTTAAAACCGCGGCGGGCCAACTCTAAAGCGTGCCGACCCTGTCCGCAGCAAAGATCCAAGATTTTTTGTTCGGGCGTGAGTTTGAGTGTTTCCACAAAAACATCCACCTCCTGTCGGGTGATACTACTGTCTTCCACCACGTCTCTGTCCGTTTTGAGGTAGAGGGAATTAAAAACCTTATCCCACCAGTCTGTTCTAACGTATTCTTCCAAATTTAAGACTGGTCCTAAAACTTTACAGCCAGTTTTACCGTTGCGTTTGTCTGAGGGGGGTTTACCGTCAAAGGATTTGTCCATGGTGAATGTCCGCGTGAAGCAGAATAAATTAAACCGCGCTTGAGTGTAGTAGGATTAAATGTACTAGCAAGGGGATTTTAAAATTCCAGCAGCGGACCAAAGATTTTATGCTGTGATAGAAATTAGAAGTTGGAATTTAGAATATAGAAGCTAGAAGTTTAAACAGAATTCCAAATTCTACATTCTAGATTCTAATTTAGGGCTGTAAAACATCCTCTGTCCGACCTTCAACTGAAACACGTATCTCTTTTACTGTAGGAAATTGCTTAAGCGTTTGTGTGATCTGTGAACGAATCGCGCCCACGCGGCAGGAACCGCCCACTTGAAATTCTATTTGCTTATCAAAATCCACTTCCGCCACACCGTCTTGAATCACCAGTCGACGAATCGTAACATTGGGATTAATACTGGTGGAATAACCCGCTTTTTTTTCTGTTTCCGTTGGGCCTTTGAGTAGTTCTTCCACGGCCGCGCGCGCGACCGTAGGAATTTTAGTAATCATTCTAGTAACCGGAAAAACTTTGACGCAGGAAATTTCCGGATCCAGTTCGTTATTGTTAAAGAAAACTTTAATTGTAGTGGTAGCGGTTTTTTGTAATAAAAGAGGAAGTCTGATCTGCGCGTCGTGTTGAGGTAAGCCGGAGGGGTTGTCTTTTTTTAAAATCAAAACAGCCGGAGTATTTTCCGTTACCACGAATTCCAGTTGAGTTGTAAAGGGTACAAAGTTTTCCGTCATCCAGTCACCTTGCGCTTGCGCGATCGCGCTAGTGATTACTTTTTGTTGAGCATCAACCAGTTCAATGGGAAAGCTCGCTTCAAAATACCAGTTGCCGCGCGCTTGGCCTTTGATCAACAGTGGACTGGTAACCAAAGCGTTGGGTTGGGGAAATTCCACTATGATATTGGGATTAGTCGTGATTTGATTATCATTCAAATTGCCACAAACTTCCGTCGGTTGCGGCGCGCTGGGATTACCATGTTTAATCCACTGCCCGTTTTGACAGATCCAATTATCTTCGCCACTGATCACCCGGCAGCCCGCCACGATGATAAGGGGCAGAATAAGGAAAAGTAGTTTTTTGTTCATTCTTTTAAACTATTTTTTCTCAATTTTGCCGAACCAATTCCAGAGGGCGGCGAAAATCCAACCCACCACATAACCTCCCACGAAAGTCATAATAAGCAAACCAATCGCTCGGTCTAGATGAAAACTGGCCAGAGAAAAGGTGAAGCTCAAATGATGCATAAAAAACACCCAATCCAAAATTTTCCAGCCCAGTCCTAGACCGACCACGATCAGCCAGACCAGATGCATTAGCGCGGAAAAGGTGCCCAGAGTGAGACCCACCCGCTTTTTATTGAGCGCTCCTGTCATAGATGGAGGTTAAAGAATAAACGCACTGTCATCATATGCAGTCTGTGTCTTTTGGCAACCATTCTTTAATTAAGCAGATCTAGTTGATCTATTTTCATTTGTTTAAAAGTTAATTTACTCATAGGTTGTTGATATTCCTAATTTATCCATCAGGGAATAATCTCCAGTTCTTTCTTTTTCCCATTTAATCTAATCTCAAACTGATCTAAAAACCCGTGATTTCCTAATAAGATTGTGGACTGTGATTCTGCAAAATAAACACAAGTCTTCCATACAATTTGTCTAAAGCCAATTTGTTTAAGTATGTGCTCTATTTTTACTGGTGAGGGATAGACAGTAAACGAGTTGTCGCCTGCTCCATAAAAAGATATTTTACTTTGTGGATTGAGTTCAATACCAAGGACTCCAGCGATTTCAAGCGGTAAAATTGTGAAATCTGCCCCAGAGTCAATCAACGCTATTACATCAATAAACCTATAGCCGTTCTTAAAAGTAATCGGGATTGATGGACGATATATGTTTTTACTGTCAGGCGCGGGATATTGAAAATACTTGAATTTCATGCAGATTAACCAGTAATATATCCTCTAGGAATAAGTGTGAATTTTAATTTATCACCATTTTTTGTACTAACTTTTTTCATGAGTTGTGACAAGGTTTTTCCAGATTCAACAACCCTATCCTCCTTTACAGCGACCCATTTGCCAAGATATTGTTTATTGAATTTCATATTTCAATCATTAGGTGAAATCGTCTGTAGTATATTTTTGTTCGGCGATTAATTCAAGGTTTTTATTAAATAGTATATTTATTTTTCAACAGATGTTTCTACTTGGTCTATTTCAACTTGAATTTCATCAGCAAGTTTCTGATAATAACTTATCAGATTGGCAACATACTCTCGGGTATCCCTAAAATTCTCTAACGCGCTTTCTGTGTATCCAGCCTCAAAATATAAACGCGCGCGAGTAAGATTAAGGTTGATTTGTCCTTTACAACCACCGGAC
>CAZPDC010000016.1:0-1303 GCA_964585215.1 uncultured Candidatus Peribacteria bacterium | reverse complement strand
ATATAAACGCGCGCGAGTAAGATTAAGGTTGATTTGTCCTTTACAACCACCGGACTTATCTAATTCATCAGCTTTCCTTTCTTGATTGTCCGTCCAAGCATCTAGAAGAGCCCTAGTTTCACCATCTAGACACCCATTGATTTTATAATTTTTGAGTTGTTTTTTAAGATGCAGAATTAGAACTTTTTCTTTTTCCTCTTCACTAAGTTCGACTATTGGTAATTGACTTTCTTTACTAGGCTCAGGTGTTGGTATGTTCTCTGACATGTGTTTGGATTAAAAAATAAAACTATTAACAGTATACACTGTCCGTACCTTTTGGCAACCATTTTTTAACTAAGCTACCTATTAGTTTCTTTATCTTTTAGACCACTTTGAATAATCATTATGACCACCAATATTGACGAGAAGAATATTATTATCATCCTCAAATTCAAAAAGCACACGGTATCCGTCTCTTAAATAGAACGCATAATATGAAGCAAGATTGCCACGTAGTTTATGCGTTTTAAGGGATGGGTTGAACGAATTATTGAAGAAGATTTTTATTTTTTGATCAAAATCATTTTGTAGATCAGCTGGTAGTTTATTAAATGATCGTTTAAATCGCGAAGAGTAATCAATTCTCATATACTATCAAGAATGTAATTCTCTAATAAGCGCCTTTGCGGAAGTAAAGGTTTTGGTTTTACCAGTGATGTATTCTAAACGAGCTTCTGCTACCATTTTATCAAGAGCATTTGGTTTATTGAGTTTCTTTAGGATGGTTAGATCAATTTCGCAAACAATTTTTTTACCGCTGGCATTGTGGTACAAACATTTTAAAGCAGTCAAAGGCAGTGTAACTGCCGCTGATTTAGTGATTGTTTTAGTAAGCATATGATTATGGTTAGGTTGCCAGTATCCTAACACAAAAGCAAAACATCAACAACTTAGACTTTTTATTTATTCTTCTTGCTGACTAGGCTGTTGGTTGTTTGAAATTTTATTATAATTTGTACTGGTTGCTATAATAAATAAAACAAAGAAAACAAAAGTGGTGATACCAAAAATTAAACCGATTTTTTTTCTTGTGATTTTACCTTGGTAATATCGATAAAAAGCTGTTGGCTTGATCAAACCAACTATTAAATATAAGAACGAAGCAAGAAATAGAATTAAAAATAAATTACTCGTAATGTTTTTAATTGGCGGTGTTTTTTGATTGATGTTCGAACTTTTTTTGAGCAAAACCCCCAATAAGGAAGTCAGCCCCGCCGTCGCTCGGAAACCTCGCCACCCCGCAAAAAAGTTTTCTTCACAT
>CAZPDC010000015.1:0-11829 GCA_964585215.1 uncultured Candidatus Peribacteria bacterium | reverse complement strand
GCGCAATGTTCTAATTCCTTCTTGATTTAACTCATTGGCGGGCGCGTTAGGTTTGTTTTCAATTAATGTTTTAATTTCAGTTTCAAAACCGTCTACGGTGACTTGATTCTCACATTTAGGTTTATCTCCCCTTAAACAAGCGACATAATCCAGAATTTCTTGTTTTAAACAAGCTTCTCTATCTTCATCTTCTGCTAAAGCAACAGAAATTGGAATAAAATACCAGCTTAAACTGATAGAAATCAAGATTAGCGTAATTTTCCAAAAAACGATTTTCATTTGATTAAAATGGGTTGGTTGGGATTAAGATAAACTTCTGCTATTGGGTGTGGACCAAAGAAAATTTTCCAGCTTTGTTCGGCAAAAATATCCTTAGCCGGACTCAATCTTAAGGTTAGTTGAGCATCTTTGGAAAGAAGATTCCCATTGGCTAATATGTAAGCAAAAACGTGTCCCGTTTGATAATCATACAACGCGGCAACATCACCTTGCTCCAGTTTTTTTAATTTAAAATTATCTTCCGGATTAGCGTCGTTTAGAGTTATTCCGCCACTGGAGGGATAAGCGCCCTCTATGGTTAAAGTTTGATCCTTGCTGCCACCCAAGGTAATACGCGTAATCTCACGTTGATCTGTTTGACGCACAATTTTAATTGAAGTAGGAGAGGAAGAGGTGCCAAAAACCGGTTCGGCTAGATAATTTGAATCCAACATCACAACCGTGCCCCTGGTTTCGTGGATTTCAGCAATGATATGTTCATCTGGCGCCCGCACGACAATACCCGGCGCGTTATCCAGAGGGGCTAAGGTATATTCTCCGCTTCCATCCGTCAAAACAATGCCTATTTGATTGTTCGGTGTAACCAGTTTTTGCCAACGGTCAAAACGGTTGCGCAAAGTCAAAATAGGTTCCTCTGCGAAAGGTGGGTTAAGCTTGCCTTCCAGTGAACCCTGTTCGGACAAATCTACTTTATTAATTTCCACATCGGGGATAATTACTTCCAAACGGATTTGTTTACGGTCCGACAAACCAGAAACGTCCGTGACGATCAAGCAAATATTTTGTTCGCCCGCTTGGCGCAACGGACCCAAAGTTAAGGTCGGCCCATTGGTCACTACATCCGGGTCATTTAGAGGATCGCCATCTTGATTGGAATCTTCTTTCTCGTTCAAATCCCAACTGTACTTTTCAATTCCTACGGTGGAAAAAGTGCTACTTACGTCCAGGGTGACTTTTTGTAAAATCCCAACTTGTTGCGTATCGCCACCCTTCACTTCAATTACAGGGGCAATCGCGTTGGCAAAAACTTGGGGATAAAACAAGATTTCTTCCGAACTTGTGCCTGGACCCTTTGAACCTACCGCTCTGATTTTGGCATAATAATTGTCATAAGGTAAAACTAGGGTCAGACTCGGCTCTTCTGAATTCTGCAGTTCAAACGTTTGTTCAGTTGGTCCTTCCTCAAATAAACTAGCGAAAATCCTAGCTAAAAAAGTCTTTTGGAAAACAGCTTGACTGTTATTTTCGGTTGTCTGTCCGGGAAGATTCACCCGCAAAACAATCTCTTCATTTGTGTCACCTTTGGCCTCTTGATCAAAATGGTTAATGATTTTCTTTAGGTTAATTTGATAACCCGTAATGGTTGGATCAAGATTGGATTTCCAGGTCAGCGTGACCTGTTCGGATTGCAAATCTGTCACTTGAAAAGAATTAGTGGCTGGATAAGTGGGCAACAACGTAGCTAACTCTTGTACCACAGGTGTGTTTTTTAAGTACTGTTTTGTTGGTAAACTATTCTGATTCTCTTTGAGATAAAGATTATCACCTATCGCGTAAAGCAAATTACCGTCCGAAGTGTTGGTTAATTGAGTAGGGATTAACGGACTATTTGAATTATTTTCCCGCACGTAATTAAGCAATTGTTCCGCCTTGCCCTCTGAATTAACAGTATAAAATCCACTCAGATTTTTTTGTACCACATCTTTTTCTCCTGATGCACTCCCTCCACTTTGAACTAGCCAATTTTCTCGGGAGCTAATTTCATAAACCAATTTTCTGGGTTCAACTTCTCTTTCAATCGGCTGAATTAAAGGGGGGAGCTGTTGAAGACCTGAATTCAAAGAAGCTAATTCCAATGATGGTTCTCCTACGAAAGCACGACGAAAGAGGGGAGAATTAACCCAGTCCTGACCTTCCAAACTACCCAATAGCTCTATTTCTTCCAAAAGCTTGCTTTTTTCTTCCGTCAGTTCTTTCTTAAGTTTTTTCAGTTTTAAAACGTTGGGATGTTTTTCCGCCAATAATTTATATTTATCCGAAACACCTTCCTCTGGTTTTTTAAACGTATCAACCTGCGCCTGGATTTTATCAAGCACTTGTGAACTATAAATACTTTCGTTCAACATATTCTGCGTGGTGGAAGTAAAGTTCCAAGTGAGGGTGTTAATCTGATCAGCAAACTTTTTCACTACGTCATAAATCATAGTGGTATCAAATTTCAGGTTTAAATAAGCATCCGCCCGAATTTCACTCACAAAAGGAATCGCTGGAACGGGGATATCGGGTAAAAGAATGTCTAAAGGGAAAAACCAATCACTGCGTTCCGTCAGATTCATAATCGTGCCCTTGACGTTTTGTTCCGCGATTGGGAACAGCGCGTTTTTAATCAGACAGATAATTTTCAAAATATTTTCCAACGGCTCCAAGACCACCTTAAGCTGTATTCCAATGTCAGGTAGTTTAAAAGCGGGCGGCAAATCGGGTAACTTGGGCACAGGCAAAGGCGGCAGAGGCGGTAAATCCGGCAGAGCGGGTAAAGGAGGCAAAAGTGGAATCAGCGCGTCCAGATTTAAATGAGGGAGTAGGAGATTGGGCAAAGTTGGTAAACGCGGCAATTTGATTTCTTCTGGTACGAATTTAATCTTAGGCAGAGTTAGTTCAATCCCTCCGGAAATGTGGGAAATATCCACTGTTACATCCGGCAATCCCGGGAAAGGAATAATCGGAATCTCGGGGATTAAAACAGAGAGCAATTGCCAATACCAGTTCATCGCGTTATAACGGTCGTTTTTGCAGTTAGCGCAGTCCAGGCGCAAGTTTTTAAAGAATTCAAAAAGATCCTGCAAGTCAATTAAAATGCTTAAATTAAAGTCCAGAATATGCCCCCAGGCTTCAATTCTGGTTTTATTTTTAACCACGTATCCAATCGTGCTTGTGATGATTTTATCTAAATAATCAATCATTTGCCCCACATAATAAACTTTAAAATTTTTGTATTTTTTAAGTTGCGTGGGAAATTCCTTATAAGCCTCCAGGGTTTCAATATTTTGCTCAACCCTTTGAATAATTTCGTCTAAAGTTTTCAAAATTTCTCCTAAAACTTGTTTAGTTACAGCATTCTGCGCGGATTCCCAAGCCGCTTTAAGCGTTTTCTTTAAGTTCTTTATTGCTTCTATAAACTGTTTAAATTCTGCCCACATTTGTTTAGCTTGTTCTATGGGCGGCCAGGGTATTCGCACTGTGACATTTTTATGCTGCAGTTTCAACCAAGGGAAACTTGAAAGCGTGTCTAAAAAATTATTCAGAGCTTTGGTGCCTTTACTAAGAGTAGCTTTAGCCTTTGTGTTCCAAGAGCCACTCTTGGGTGGTGGAGGAAGGTTGCGATCAGAAGTAGGATTGGCGTCTACGTGTGTCATGATTCCTTTAAAGCTTGGTACCACGAGTGTAATGGAGATAGGGTCGGAAAGTTTGTTAATAATCTCATCCATCTGTCGATCCAGCCAATCAGATAGAATACCGGGGAAAGAAATGGGACGTTTATTGGGACCAAATAAATCACTGCCGCCCGAACGCGTACCAATGGAAATCCCTCCCATAAAATCGCCCGCCGCGCTATTCAGCAACAATTCTTCTAATGAAAAATTACTCGCTTCTTCCTTACAACCACTATCTCCTCCATCATCATCAAGCGCTCCTTCCAACAATTTATCCACGGGTAAAGCCCACACAAAACAATTACCCGTAAGCACCGCGGGAGGAGTCATTATACCTGTCATGTACGGTCCTATACAAACCGCCTGCCCAATTCCTAAAGTAGCGGTAATCGTGGTATATAGACGCACGGTAGAACAGATATAACAATCTGGTCCCACACAAGGTCCCGAACACAAAGAAGCAATTCCGGGGTAACCAAAGATAGGATACCCTGGCATAAAACCACCCGGTACAGTAATAGGACCAATTTGTGAGGTTGCAAACCCTGGTGTCCCCCTGCCAATCAAATCCAAGAGATCATAATTGAAAGGAATATTCAAAAGTCCGCCGCCGCCAAACCCACTGCAAGCGTTTTTTAAGAAATCTTCCAATTTGTTGGTGATGTCACTTATCGCTCCGTTTAGTCCATCCAAACCGATTTCCGCGCTAACATCCACATTTAAATCGCCGCTACCCGCTTGCGCCCCTACTTTTTGAATGGGCCTAAAGAATCTTTGACTTAAGGAATGGATTCCCCCCGATTTAATCGGGGCGGGAACGACAAACGAGGTGTTTTTCAGGCCTTTTTTAAATAAGTAAGATTGCGTGTTAGAAGCATCTTCTGGCGGGGGATTGTTAATCTCGTCCCAAGCATCGGGCAAACCGTCTCCGTCCGAATCCTTTAAGCCCTGCTGGTTAATCTGATCCACCGCTCCTTGGGGATTGTCTAAAATCTGTTGTTTTAAATCTTGCACACAGGTGGGACATTCCGTCGTCTGACCCACTGGTTTTTCTATTTCCTTGCCCACTTGATATTCTCTAGGCCCGGTAGATAAATAATAAGTTAATTTTACCGTTTTATCACCAGAGTTGCGCACTGCCAAATCAAAATAAGGGTCTTCCTTCTCTTCCAGATCAGCGATAAAAAAATTAACATAATCACTCGCGCGCAAAGTCGCTTGATAAGTCAGGCTAATATTTTGATTGGGTTTTAAATCAAAGCTGTAAAAAATGAAAGGGTAATCCGCGCTGTCGCTTTCCAAAAGAGAGGCCGTATCACAACCCTCGCATTTTAAGGAATCCTCTTTAAACTCCAGATTGGCGGGAAGATAATCTGCCACGGCCAAACGTCTGATGGTTTGCTTGGCTTGGTTGGTAATTTTTAAAGTGAACTCCAGCAAATCGCCTGTTTCCAAGGTGCCGCCATTTAAATCCTTCTTCTCTTTGGAAGAGGAAAGCGGCGTCGCTTTGTTTAGGTGTAGAAAATCTGTTTGCAGACTGGTTTGAGTAGAACCGAAGTCAAAAGAAACTGAGCTATTTCCCGCGTTTTCCGCATAGAAACTTTCTAGTAGCTCCGCGTTTTCCGCGCCGGCCTTTTGCCTCACTTCTTCTAAATTAGCCTCGGAAAGATCCGCTGATCTAACAGCCGGAGAATACGCTAGGGTAACGTAATCAGTTAAACTTTCCCATTTTTGCTTTTCTCCTTCAATGGTTTGCGCCAATTGTTTAATGGCTTCCAAACCCTTCTGGCCAGCTTCACGCATCCCTTGATTAAGCGCATTTAAGTCTGGCTTCTGCGGTATGCCATCATAATACACTACGGGCTCGTTGTTAAAATTACCTTCACCTATGGTTACACCTGTTTGTCCCACTAGTTTACCGTTTTTAGCCAAACCAATTTTATCTCCGTAAAAAATCAACAGTTCTCCGCTTTCAGTCAACACCACCAGGTCAGCATAGTCATCCTGATCCATATCCGCGACTTTAAAACTGCGCACCGGACTAACTGTCTCAATTTCAAAAGTCTCTCGATTTAGATCTCCTTTTTTATTATAAACGATTCCCAATTTGTCCTGATTGGAATAAAGTACCAAGTCTGGCCAGTTGTCGTGATTAAAATCGCCTTTGTCTAAATCTTTCAGGCCATCCGCAATGTATAAGACTGATCCTAAATCTTTATAACGGTGTTCGCCTCCATAATTATGAAGTAAATGAATTTCGCCTTCGGCATAGCCAATCAAGACATCTTCTTGCGCGTCAGCGTTGTAATCAAAAGATAAAATCTTAAGAATTCTTTTACCGTCCGCGGTATAAACCAAAGCTCCCAGATCCTTCGTATAAACTGGCGCGGTCTCTGTGGCCTTGGCTTGTTTAGAAAACCAAGCGGCGGCATCACTGTTTGTCTGTATCCTAGCTAACTTCACCGTAGGGTCGCCCAGATTAATCATTATTTCGGAAGCGTACGGTCGCGTGGCTTCACCCACGGAGTTGCCCGCGGCAAACAACAGTTCGTTTTTAAAGTCTTTCTGCCAACCCACGCCTATTTCTTTCAGAGCGTCTTCCACGGATAAAGCGGAGTTGCCCAAAGGACTTTCTCCTTGGCCACCGGTTGTTTTTAAAATTAAATTACGCCCCCCGTTTTCTAAACTTTGCAATTCTAGCTTGTACAGAGAATTGGTAGTAGCCAAAAAGGACCAGATCCCAGAGTCTAACTTATCAAAATCTTTAGTTGGTAGGACACCAAGTTTATTTTTAGAGAAAGGATAGATAATTTGCGCGATAGGTTGTTCTTCCATCGTTACAATCAGCTCTAAATGATTAGGGAAATCATCTTCCCCTGGTTTTAATACCGTCAATTCGTCCGGATCGGTCAGCGCGATTCTTCCGCTTGAATTAATGCGTAAAAGTTCAGTTGTTTCAAATTTTAAAGTTAAAAATTCTCCCGCTTGTTCCGTGCTTAAACCCGGCGTGCCTAAAGTAGCTAGATAAAGCGTCTGGTCTTGCAGTGTTTCAGGGGGCAGTTCAACAATCTCTTTCTGCAATCCGCTGGGAGGAATCACAAAAGTCCGCAGATAATCTGTATTAGCGGTTTTTTCCAATAAATTAATTTGCAAGGGTTCTTCTAGGTTGCTTTTTACTTCCAGCTGAAAATCTTTGGTCTGATCATTCACCTCCTCCAGAGAAAAACCTCCTTCCCCGGTAATGGTTAAAACTATGGCTGGCAACATGGTAGAAACTGTTTGCGTGGTCACCGCTTGCGTCAAACCGCTAAACAACCACTTGCCTCCCAGATAATTTTCCTGTTCAACGTTCCCCGCTGGCATACCCAGTAGCGTCGTATATAAACCTTGCGGCACGATTTCCGCCAGGGTTTCAGGACCAACTTCGTTTACCACTTTCAATTCCAAAAGAGCGGGAGAAAGCGCCCGACTTGTATCTCTGACAATTAGATGGATAACCCCTGCTTTGCCTGTGGTTGTAAGAATATTTTCCACGTAACCCTTTTGGGTAGTCACTTTGGTTTGAGCAATACTACCGTAAGTCTGCGTCACCGCGGTAATTTTAAACTGCAGAGTAAAATTCTGAGTGGTGATTAGTTCTTGGTGCATGTCATAAACTCCCACCTTCAAAGGCAGGTTCACAGGTACGCCTGCCGACAAAGTTTTGGTTTCGGTTAAGATCACCAAACTGCCACTTGCTGATCCGGCAGGATTTCCAGAGTTAGAACTGTTTGGAGAAGGTGGGCTAGGTTTTTCTGGCTTACCAGTAGGAGGGGATTTCTCCGGAGGAGGTAGATCGCTGCTTTCCGGGAAAATAATGGGCGGTAGTGTTTCTTCAATCCAACACGAGATCGCTCCAATCCAATCCCAAACCATCACCGCTCCGTTTTCTTCATTATATTGTGAAGCACAGGGATCTTCTTCGTCCTCCTTGGCGCTTTTCTCTTGTTTCTGTTTTTCCTCTGCTTGAGTCTTTTCTTTTTGAGCTTCTGTATATTCAGAATCTTCATTCTTCCCATTAAAACTAAAATCAAAACCAAATCCGGTTTCATCACCTTGCGCCACAAGATAGACCGCTTCATAACCCCTACGCTTAGTAGGCAGAATATCCGTATAGCTTTCATGATTAGAACTTTCTTCTTGGGTTTCTGTTTCAGCTTTAATCTGGCTTAAATAATTCTCTAAAATATAAGTATGCTTTTGGTTTAAATCCTTGTGCAACCAATTCACGCTATCTGCCAACCAATTTATTTGCAGAGAAGTAATATCTTGTTCTAGGTAATTTTCTTCTACTAGGGGGACAGTGCTAAATTTTAATCTAATCGAGACTTGATCGGTGGTTAAACTGGCCTTGGTATATCCTTCTTTATCTACTATTACCGTATCTCCATTGTTTTTATAAAAAAGAGTGAAGGTGCGCAGATTCCCACTAGACCAAGTTCCCGCAGAAGGAAAAGTTTGGTGAGTAATGTTTTCCAAATCACTTTCCAGGTCTAGCTCTCCCGCTAAAAACTCACGTGTATAATCCAAAAGGTAACGGTATTCTTCTTCGGGTGAATAAGTGACGCCCAGTTTTGTTTTAAGATATTCCGTGATTTTTTGGAGAAAAACTGCTTCCTGTTCCTTTAGATTCGGAACAGAAAACGCATAGTCAAAAAAGAGGTTTACCGCCACTTTGGCCGAACTGATTTTGGATAAATAAAGATAACGGAAAAATTCATGAAAATTAGTTAGAAGAATTTCTTTTTCTAAATCTTTTTGCCATCTTTCCAGAGCGGCCTTTAAGGCTTGGCGAGTAGTTTGTAATTCATACTTACCCGTAGGATCGGAAAATTGAAAAAAGTTAGGATAAATTTTTTGTATCAATTTCCCTGCGCCGTCCTGATAAGAAAGGTAATGAGGCTTGTCCACAGGCAAAGTTAGGGTCGTTTTTTGTTCCAGTTGTTTTTTGATGGTTTCATAGGTAGGTTCCGCGTGGACAACCAAGCTAGATTGGGAATCAAAAGAGGCCTGTCGGGGTGATACGGGCAAAGTCGCGATATAAGGAAAAATCGGCAAGGGCACCGTGTAAGTGTCCATCTTTTCAGCCGGATAAACTAAATGTCCATCCACATAAACGATTTTTGAGCCGCCTAACGCCTCACCAAAAGAAAAGTAGTCCGTGCCACCGTGCACATTCGGCACCAGACAATTTTGAAAATCCAAAGCCCCTTCTTCCAAAGGACGCGTACCTTCAATACTAAAAACAGGCCTGGTCGCTTTTTTGGGATTACAAGCTTCCGCGGAAAGAGTACCGGCTTCCATATCTATCACCATATTCTTGCCACAACATCCACCATAGTCATCACAATCATCTTTTGTATCTGGATCAAAGGTGCGGTTCCCTTCAACCTGTTGGGCTAAAAAAGCGTTGGGATTATTGGCGCCTCGTCCAAGACTGCACTGCTGTGCTTGTTCAATCGCGTTACCCTTAATCCCATTAAAAAAATTATCGTGACTCTCGCCGTGAGGAATGCCCAAAGTCCATTTGGGCTCTTCGGTCTTAGTCAATAAGGCAAAGGGGCGTTGCAACCCTTCCGCAATCAGATTAAACCTTTTTTCTAAAATAGAATTAAATCGCAGTAAATATTCTTTGGTAAGTTCATCTTTTTTAGAAATCAGGGTCATGGGAGTGTCGGTTTCTTCTAAGGTCCAACGCCCTGCTCCGTTAACTAAATTATTTACTTCTCCTAAAAAACTTTCTATGACCTGCACATAACGTTTAAGTAATTTATCAATCGGATCCTTGGTTTGAATATCCGGCATTAAAGCCAAATCGGCGGAAGTACCCGGACTCACCAAATCATTCGCGGCTTTAAGTAGTTTTTTGGTATAACGCAGATAAGCACGGTCTTCTAGAAAATTCAGATAACCCAAATATAAAGGTAGCTGAGTTTGATTCAGCTGTTCTTGTTCGTGAAATAAATCAGCATAAAACACACTCTTTTCAAAATTACTGTAAATTGCCGGTCCGCTCTCAGTAGCCAATACCTGTTCGGTTGGATAAATTTGCGCGGTAGAATCGCCTGATCCAGCGTGGAAAGCGTGATTCTTATCCAGAAATTCAGCTAACATTGTAGCCGCTTGTTCTGAATCTCGCGCGGGTGGACGCATCACCCCATGCCAAACTTCTGGTTGAGGTGAGGTTACTGCCGCGTTAAACTCAAACTGGTGAGTAGCAGAATTATAGAGATAACTCTTATTCGCAAAATCAGTGTAAGGAAAGAGGCTGACAAACTCGTAATTTTCTTTTTTTACTTTTGGCAACGGTATCTCTCCCACCAAAACAATTCCGGTTAGATTATTAATCTCTCCGCTTGTTCCATCGCCATCAAAATAAAGCTTTTCTAAAGCCTGTGCGATTTTTAAAGGATCTTCTTGCTTAGTAACGGGGATAATCAAACTTTTTGTCAAAGCTAAAGTAGCCTGCACATCTTTGGCATAACGCTCTACTCTTTGCCTTAAGGTTTTTTCGGCATAAAAACCCAAGCCACCGTACTCTTTTTGATTTTCAAAAATATTTTCTTTCTCCACTAAAATCGCGACCAGGCCAATGTGTTGATCGGCGCTCTCACCCTTAACACGGTTTACTCGCAACTCCGCGCCAACCAAAATCACCAGAAAAAAAAGCAAGATCAAAACTGCTATTTTTTGCATTATTTTTATTTTAGCTCTATCTATGGCCATTTAGGTAACTTTGACTTGAATTAAACACTCCCTATAATAAGGTGTGTTTAGATTTTAACTTTTAAGCTCCAAGAGGCAATATGGTTAAAGCAGACAAAAACACGAAAACAGTTGATGAGCAACGCAAAAAAGAAGGTTCTAATTCTAATGAACAGACAGAACCACAGAACAGCGCTACTCAATCAGCTCCTACCGACAAGACAGAATTACAGAGAGTGAAGGAATTACTTGCCCGTACCCAAGCTGATTTTATTAATTACAAAAAAAGAGTGGAAAAAGAAAAAGAACTTCTAGGAGATTTTGTCACCGCTATCGTATTAGAAGATTTTTTAGTTTGTCTGGATGGTTTTGAAAAAATCGTTCAACACCTTCCCTCCGACTTAAAGGAAAATGAATGGGCAAAAGGAGTCTTACAGGTGGAAAAGCAATTCCAGCTCACTCTGGAAAAATTAAACTTAAAAAAATGCGAGATTGAAATCGGAAGAACTAAATTAAATCCACGGGAACACCACATTGTCGGACAAATGGAAGGAGAAAAAGATGTCATTCTGCAGGTTTTAGAGAATGGTTATTTTTTTAAAGACAAAATTCTACGTCCTGCCAAGGTGCTAGTGGGGAAAGGAGGGGGGCAAGAAATTTCTAATTCCTAATATCTAATTTCTAAATAAATCCCAAACTCCAAATAAAAAACTCAAGGTAAATTTAAAATTGATAATTAATAGCTCTTCTTCTTAATTCATAATCCATTCTTCATAATTCCAACTTAAATAAAACAGCGGAAAATAAAGATTAATTATTTCCCGCTGTCCCGCCCTAAACTTTGCCAAAGGCCGAAGCCCCTGGTTTAGTAGAGAGTGTACCTACCTGCATAAGCTATACGTAAGTCTAGGCGTATTCTTCAAAAAGAAAAACCGTTTCTAAATTCCGTTGTACCCCTGTGTAAGTAGGTTGCTCCCTGCTAAGCACTAAGAGTTTTTCAATGATCTTCAGTTAATGATAGCAAACCCAATAGAGATTTTTCAAGACCTTTCCATTGACTTTTATAATTTAAATGTTTAAGTTCAGATAAGGAAATTTCTTATAAAAAGGGGGAAAGAAATGTTTGAAATTCGCGTTCCCTGGAGGAACGTTTGGTATGAAGATGGTTTTTGGGGGAAGTGTTTAGTAATCAAACTTCCTTACAAGACCATTACCATTCCTGTTGCTCTATGCGCTTTTTGCGACATAGAGGCGCATGGTAATGAAAAAATGGTGAGTATTCGTATTAATTAATGCTCCCCATTTATGTTTTTGAAGGGAACTATCCCAGGTTCCCTTCTTGTTGATTGTGCTGTTTTTAGAAAAGAATAAA
>CAZPDC010000014.1:9258-12489 GCA_964585215.1 uncultured Candidatus Peribacteria bacterium | reverse complement strand
TTAAAAGAAATTCTCTAAGTTATATCTATTTGAAAGAAGTTTTTACCATGAAATAATCTTATTTTTATGGAAAAATTGAGAAACGCTACGTTGGTGTTTTTGATAAAAAGATAGAGATAGTTGATAAGCTGTAAACACTGGCCAGATGCTCTGAATTAAGAGGCACGCAATCGTTCGCCTTGTTCTATCTAAAAAAAGCTTGACTTTCTGATTTGACAGATTAAACTATCACTGTTCTTTTCTGGTTACTGTTCCCCTTGAGTGAGGTTATCTGAACTTTCTCTCGAGGTGTTCTGAAAGGTAAGCAAGAGAGAACGTTCTTATTTTCTAATTTCTCACTGATGGGAAAGAAACTCTTTGTGGGAGGACTACCTTGGAAGATTACCGAGGATGAGCTAAGGAATGCCTTTGCTCAATACGGTACTGTGGAGTCTGCCACAATCATCGTGGACAGAATGTCCGGACGCTCCAAGGGCTTTGGTTTCGTGGAAATGTCCACGGATGAAGAAGCTCAAGCCGCTATTGCCAAGCTGAATGGCCAAGAGCTAGGCGGCAGAAATATCATTGTAAATGAGGCTCGCCCCATGCGCGATGAAGCTGGAGGTGGAGGCGGCGGAGGCCGTTTTCAACGTCGCGAAGAATAAGCTTAAAAAGCAAATTCAACGTACAACAAACAAAAAGCGGAGTAATCCTCCGCTTTTTGTTGTAGAATGTTTTCGTTTATTAGTTAATAATTCAAGTAAGTTAGTTTGTCATTCTGGCTTGCTTGCACTGAGCTTGTCGAATGTGCCCAGAATCTAACGTAGGGATTCCAGACAAGCTGGAATGACGGAGATTAAAGTGGTTATATGAAAATTGATAATTGAAATTTTTTTGGAAATTGTCTGTCCGACTTGCCTGAATGGCAATTCAGGCGGACGGGGTAATTGAAAATTGAAAATTTAATCTTCTTATTCTCGTGTTTTTATGTTTCAATGTTTCTTATGAATCCTAAATTTTCTTGGTCAACTTATTCCCGTCCGATTCTGTGTTTGGCTCCTATGGACGGATATACCGATAGCGCTTTTCGACAGATTATTAAAACTATTTGTCCTACTTGCGTGGTTTTTTCGGAAATGTGCTCCACCGACGCGCTGGCTTATGGGAGTAAAAAGACACTGGAGATGTTGCGGTTTAATCCTCGCATGGAAAGACCTTACATTGTGCAATTATTTGGCAAAAATCTGGAAAATTTTAGCAAAGCCGCTAAAACAGTGGCAGACTTGGGCGCTGATGGAATTGATTTAAATATGGGCTGTTCCGTCAAAAAAGTGTTTAGTTCTGGGCATGGCGCCGCTTTACGTTTAAATTCAGGACTAGCCGCTGAAATAGTTTTGACAGTAAAAAATAGCGTCAAACTTCCGGTTTCGGTTAAAACCAGGTTAGGAGAAAATTCAGCGGAAGATCTAATAGAATTTTGTTTAAAATTACAAGAAGCAGGAGCTGATTGTCTGATTGTGCACGGACGTACGATTAAGCAGATGTTCCAAGGTCAAGCGGACTGGCAACCCATTTATACTTTAAAAAAACACTTAAAGATTCCAGTTATTGGCAATGGTGATGTTAAAAACAAAGAAGATGCGCAAAAACTACTTGGCAATCTGGATGGAATCATGGTCGGACGTGCCACGGTAGGTAATCCGTGGGTGATGGGGGAGATAGAAGTACAAATTCAAAATGCAAAATTCAAAATGCAAAATGAAGTGACCTCCTCCAACTCCTCCTTGGCAAGGAGGAGAGTAAGAGGAGGCGACTTTCAAAATAAAATTCCTTTAATTCTGCAACATGCTCAATTGGCTTATGAGCTAAAAGGTCAAAGGGGGATTTTGGAAATGCGTAAACACTTGGTGGCGTACTTTAAGGGAATTAAAAACGCGTCAGATTACCGCGCTGAATTAGTGCGGGTGCAAAGCCTAAAAGAGCTTGATGATATATTGGAAAAAATGCTTTTTTAATCTGTCGAGAGATATTTTAAGCAGAGGCAAAAAAATGGCTTGCGCTACTGTAGTGGCGAGCATATATTTCTGTTTCGCAAACAACTTATTCTTTAATATATTTCTTAATGGCAAAGAAAATCACAGCTCTGTTAGCGAGTCTGACCTTGGTTTTTACCCTGTCTGGTTGCTATCAACAACCAGTTGAGATTCCCACTGAAGAATCCGAAACTCCGGCCGTTATAAATGAAAACGCGTTAGAAGGGGTAATTGAAAATGAAAACGCGGAACCAGTTGTTGACCAGGAAGCTGAAACAGTGAATGAAAACGCTGTTGCAGAGTAAAAGCGAGTAAATTGATAAAAAACCCGCCTAAATTTTCTTTCAGAAAATTTAGGCGGGTTTTAAACTTGCCAATTTGGCCAGCTGATTTAAATTAAGAGTAATCATTGCTGTTTATGTTAGAGGGTGAATTAAAACCAATCGCGCGAGAAGTAAGACAAGATATTTTAACGATGTGTTATGAAGCTGGCGCTGGTCATCCGGGTGGCAGCCTTTCCGCGGTGGAAATTTTAGTGTATTTATACTGGGAGCTGCTCAAGATTGATCCGAAGAATCCCACTTGGACAGAACGAGATTATTTTGTTTTATCCAAGGGACACATCACTCCCGTGATTTACAGTGTTTTGGCCAGAAGAGGATTTTTTGAGATCAAGGAATTAAAAACTTATCGTCAGGTTAATTCTCGTTTACAAGGTCATGCTAGTCGAGTGGATTTGCCGGGGCTGGAAAGTTCTGCCGGCTCTTTGGGACAGGGTTTAGGAATTGCTTGTGGTATCGCGCAAGGATTAAAAATGGATCAAAAATCTAACCGTGTGTATTGTCTTATGGGGGACGGGGAACAACAAGAAGGGAGTATTTGGGAATCCGCTATGTTCGCGGGATTTTACCATCTGGATAATCTAATTGGAATAATTGATCGGAATAAAGTGCAACTCTCTGCTAATACTGAAAAAACTATGAGCTTGGAGCCCCTGAAAGAAAAATATGCGAGTTTTGGTTGGGAGGTAATTGAGTTAGACGGCCATAGTTTTTTGGCTCTTGAAAAAGGATTTAAACAGGCTTTAAAAACCAAGGGAAAACCCATTTTGATTATTGCCAACACGATTAAAGGCAAAGGGGTTAGTTTTATGGAAAACCAGGCCAGTTGGCACGGCAAAGCGCCGAATCAAGAAGAATACGAGCAGGCGATGAAGGAG
>CAZPDC010000014.1:0-9158 GCA_964585215.1 uncultured Candidatus Peribacteria bacterium | reverse complement strand
TGGTTCCACTTCTCTCTTTAAATTCCAATCTTGAACAGAAATCTCTCCGTGATGGTTTTGGAGAGGGGATTTTGGAGTTGGGCAAACAAGATGAAAGAGTAGTGACTTTAAGCGCTGATTTGTCTGAATCCTTGAGCTTAGACGAATTTAAAAAACTCTTTCCCAAGCGTTATCTTGAATGTGGCATCGCGGAGCAAAATATGTTGGAAGTAGCGGCGGGATTGGCGGCCGTGGGTAAAATTCCCTTTGCCTGCACTTTTGGTTGTTTTTGGTTGAGAGCTATTGATCAGATTCGCGTTTCAGTTTGTTATAGTAATTTCAACGTTAAACTTATCTCTTCGCATTGCGGTTTGGCGACAGGTTCGGACGGAGCCACCCACCAAGTTTTAGAAGACATCGCCATTATGCGCGTCTTGCCCGGAATGAATGTGGTCACACCTTGCGACTATGAAGAAGCGCGCAAGGCAACTTTGGCGATTGCCAGTCTTCAAGCGCCTGTATATCTACGTTTGGCGCGTCAGAAAAAAGCGGTTTTCACCACACCCACTACACCTTTTATTTTTGGTAAAGCGCAAATTTTCCGCACAGGCAAAGACATTACTGTGGTAGCAAATGGCGTGCTGGTTTATGAAGCGCTATTGGCCGCAGAAAAATTAAAGGGCCAGCTGGATGTGGAAGTAATCAATCTTTCCACCATCAAACCCATTGACCGAGAAACCTTAATTGAGTCAGCTAAAAAAACCGGTCGCGTGATTACTTGCGAAGATCATCAGGTTGTAGGAGGAATGGGCAGTGCCGTCGTGGAAGTTTTAGCCGAAGCCTGTCCCGTTCCGATTAAGATGATTGGAGTGCAGGACTGCTTTGGTGAATCCGGCTCTGCCGAAGAATTAATGCAAAAATACGGCCTATCAGTCGAGAGGATAATAGAAGAAATTCAAAAAATAGCGCGGTAGCTAAATCCCATTCGCATAAAAACGAAAGAGAAACCATAGCGGAAGTCTTCAGACTTCCATGTTTATGGAAACCTAAAGGTTTCCGCTACAAAAGGAAAGTTTATGGAAACCTAAAGTTTTCCACTACAAACCGTCATTAAATTGTTTTACTTCGTCCGATTGAATCAATCTCCATTTCCCCAGAGGAAGATTGCTCAATTTGATAGAGCCGATGCGAACACGGCGCAGATAAATCACTCGATAGCCAACTAATCTAAACATCTCTCGAATCTGTCTATTTTTGCCCTCATGAATCACTAAATTTAGGGTAATTTTGTCGCTTCCAATCTTGAGATTTTTGATTTGAGCAGGGGAGTAGGGCGGCAAACCCTGCTCAATTTTATTTAAGTTTTCAAAGTGAAGATTGCGCGGTTTAGCTAAGATAACTAGATATTCCTTTTCGTGTTCAAACTTAGGATGAGTGACACGGTAAGCCCAATCTCCATCGTTTGTCAAAAAAAGTAGTCCTTCCGTGTCTTTATCTAGTCGTCCCACGGGAAAAACTTTGTACTCTTGAGGAATTAAATCGATTACTTTTTTATCAGCGAATCTATCCGCAAGTGTGCAGGTGTAACCAGCAGGTTTATGCAGAGCAAGATAGAGTTTTTTTGGTCGCGTAATTTGATAATAGCGCGATTCGCAAAAAACAGGGTCAGACCTTCCGGGAACAGTTAAGGTCTGACCCTGTTTTTTTGTCATTCCGGCTTGTCCGGAATCTGACAAAATTAACGAATCAAGATAAACTTTATCCTGTTCGGGATTTATATTCAGAGCGGGAGAGGAAATAACTTGATCATTAACTTTCACTTTACCAGCCAAAATCAGCTCCTCGGCTTTGCGCCTAGAACAAACTCCACATTCCGCAATGAATTTGGCAATCCGCATTTCTCTCGTGTCATCCCAAACTTGCTTGCCCGCCTAGGGAGGGATTTGGGATCCAGATTAAGAAATAAATTTTTCTCTCCGTCACTCCATAACTTTATCACTTTATAACTTTTTGTAGTCTTTCCCAATCATAATTGTGATGTCACTATCAACCTGTTCGCCTGCTTGAGGGGAAATTTTGATAGTTTCTCCACTGATAAAATATGCGAGGTTTTTTAAAGTAGCGGTAGAATGAGAATTCCTAACTACAATTTGAGTCTTTTCGTACTTTTCACGATTGGGTGCATTAGCTGTTTTGGTGATATTGAAACCAAAAAGCTTTAGCCGACTAGCCAGATTTCCTGCCAGACCCAGCTTGCCAGTACCATTCACAATTTCAATTCGAGCATTTTCTAGATAAAATTCCGGAGTATTAAAGATAAAACTTAAGTAGAGCTGAATTTCTTTGTAATACTCAATACTATTCACGGTTGCTCCGCTGGGAATCAATACAAAAGCTCCGCCAAAATCTTCACGAGGAGGAGTGTAGAGAAAACCGCCTTCTTGAGTAGGATCATCATGAATGACCTTAGAAACAATATTAGCCTGCGAGATCTTGCGCATCAAATAGGCACAACGAATTAATTCGTTTAAGGTAACGTTGGTTTCCACGTTTGTCCTAAAGGCAAGGTACAATTCACGCAAGAAAACGGGATTGGTGAGATATTTTTTTTGCAAAGCCTGTTCTTTAATGGCTTGAATCAGTTGATGTTGTCTCGATCCTCGATCGAAATCACTTGTGGAATGTCGACTACGAGCATATTTTAAGGCCGTTTTTCCGTCAAAATGTTGCCAACCCGCCTCTACTTTAAAAGTGGTATAACCGGAAAGATCATTTTGGGGATATTGATAATCGATCAAGGTTTTTGGCACATTGATTTCAATTCCCCCTAGTGCGTCTACTACACCCACTAAACCCTCAAAATCGATTTTGGCATAATAAGGAATTTTTACGCCTGTAATTTTCTCCATAATTCTCATGAGAAGCTTAAGTCCTTCTTGAGAATTGAAAACACCCTTACCATACTCATAAACCTTATTAATCCGGTTTTCTCCATCACCGGGTATTTTCACATAAAGATCGCGTGGCAAAGAAAACAAGGCTAGGGTGTTTTTATTGGGGTTAAAACTAGCTAGAATAACCGAATCGGTTAGGTCCGGTCCTTCGTGTTCCGCTCCTCCTACTCCCACAAGTAGAACATTAATATTGCCACTTACATCTTTTTGTAGAGTTGTATTAAAAATAGGCAAAATCTGGCCAAGACCGTAAGTCAATTTTTCCCCAAGACGATAAACTCCCAATAAGATTTCTGCGATCACCAATAAAGCCAAAATAATTGCCACTGACTTTAATAACCATAACCTGACTGGAGTCATTGCGCCGAATTTCGCTCCAATCTTCTCTCTTAAAATAAGATAACCAGATTTGCCAGCAATTTTTTTGACTTTAAAACCACTCATTTTTTTCAGTTGTATTGAAACTAGTTTCGCTTCAATATTCTAGGGGTTTTTTAAAAAAAGGGAAGTAATGTTAATCTGGCGCATTCATTTCATTTATACTGGGCTACTGGCTTTTATCGGCGGTGTCTGGGTTTGGTTTTTGGAATTCAGATTTAGTGGAGCAACCACTTTGATTCTGTTTTTGCTTATAGGAGGAGCGGGGGTGATCTGGCGAAGATATAAATCAATCGTCTTATGGATTTTTACCCTTTCAATTTTTATTTTAGCTAATTTCTACACGGGTATCAGGCAGAATTTACTCACTACTAACCCACTTGAACATTATCTTAACCAAACAGTCTCTGTTAAAGGGCTAGTAGTTCAGAAACCTGTTTTTAAACAATATTATCAAAATCTGACCCTGAAACTTGACGCGCTTTTAACCCCGACTGGATGGCAATCTGTTTCGGGAAAAATCCTGATTAAAATTCCTCCGACTTGGTCTTTGGAATATGGGGACTGTTTAGAAATGAAACTCAAGTTAGAATCCATCGAAAATCAAAACTATCTTATTCAACGTGGTATCTACGCGCAGAGTCAATATCCTTCCCAGCTAAAAGTCACTAATCAGAAGAAAATCTTTTTGCTTTCAAAGTGGCTTTATCAATTACGCAAACAGCTGGATCAAAACATCGAATTTATCCTTCCCTTTCCTGATTCTGCCTTACTAAGAGGGATTCTTTTGGGAGAAAAAGAAGGATTGTCCGTACAAATAGTCACTGATTTCCGGAGAACGGGGTTGGCTCATATTGTCGCTCTTTCTGGAACTAACATTAGTTATATTTTAGCTTTTATCACGGCCCTGTTTGGTTTTATGCCAAAAAAATGGCGCTTTGGTTTAAGCGCGCTTTGTATAATTCTGTTTGTAATGATGGTGGATACGGAAACATCGGTAATCAGGGCGGCAGTATTAGGCATTTTGGGTATGTGGGCAATTTTAGAACAACGGCTTGCTCAAAGTTTTTTACTACTTTTATGGGTAGCGGTGGGTATGCTCATTTTTAATCCCGGATTTTTGGCCTACGATCTAGGTTTCCAACTTTCTTTTTTAGCCGTGCTGGGATTAATTTTTGTCGGTCCCGCTCTTTCAAAAATCCTTCCCTTGAAATACAAGTACCCTTATTTACGTCAAATTTTAATCACTACCTTAGCCGCTCAAATCGCTGTTTTGCCTTGGGTTCTACATCAATTCGGCCAACTGGCACTGGTTGCTCCTTTGGCCAATCTGGTCGCGGCTCCGGTTATTCCCCTGGCAATGCTTCTAGGGACATTAGCCTCCCTGATAGCCTTCATTTGGATTAAACTAGGTATTTTCTGCGGTTTTTTCGCTGATTTATGTCTAAAATTCATCTTACTACTTTCACACTCTTTGGCTAATCTGACTTTTTTCGGCACTGCCGAATTAAAAAGCTTCCCGCTTTTTCTAGTCTTAGTTTTCTACGGGATAATTATCGGAGGGATACTGTTGATTAACAAAAAACACAAGGGCTGATAAACCAAATAACGGTCGAAAAATTTCTAATTAATCTGATTTCTATAAATCCAAATTACAAAGCTTAAATGCCAAATAAATGTCTAAATGACTAAATGCCAAATCCTCTAAATCATTTGAATTTTAGATTTAATCCATTCTCTGTAGCAGTGCTACTGCGAAGGATGAATTTAATCTTTGGATTTTGGCATTTAAACTTTCACTTTAATCTTCTAATCTTAAATCTTTCTAATCAGCTACAAGCTAAAAAGCTACCAGCTAGTTTATTTAGTCCCTGATACTTAAAACAATCTTCTCTAGGGTTTCCTGATATTTATCAGGCCCTTCGATTAAATAAGTATATTTAGCAGTTGCCAAAAAATATTGCAAGTCACTTCCGGTTTTATTTTGATAAATCTCTTTATCTTCTAGCGTTGCCTTTGTTCCCTTTGGTTTGGAATCGGTTGGCAGAACGCTTACTTTAATAATCAGATTATCCGTACGGACATCAGCCTGATCTGTCATCCCTACGGTATGCAAGTAGCCAAAAACACTACCAAAACCCCGATAATACCAATTTTTAGGATAACCGACGGAATAGTTAAGGGAAAGATTAGTATAAACGCTCAAATCGTTTCGAGGAGGCGTATTCACCGGTGGTCTATTCTCGGAGGAATTGGAGTTAGCATTTTTCTGTTCTTCCGTGGTAACTTCTTCTGGTTCTTGCTCTGTGTTATTATTATTCCTCTGAGATTCACCGGTATAAGGCTCCTCTCTACTATTTTGATTATTATTTCCCAATAATTGTCCCACCGGTTTAAAACTTCCCAGCAGATCAAAAAAATCTTTTTTCCAAACGGCACTCTCTGAAGCATCAAAGAAAACAATGCGATAAACTTTTTGATTGTGGCCGTCTAGGTAAATTCTTATTTCTTGACTTTCAGCATCGCTAATTTTTAAACCGATATTTTCTCCTACTTTTAAAGTTGTGGTTAAATCATAAACATTTTTAGATTTTAGCCACTCCGCCAAAGACAAGTTTTGCGAATTGGAAAATGTTTTTATTTCCACCACCTGAACTTCTTCTGGTGGGGGAGGATTAAGGGCGGCATTATCTGTTGTTTCTGGTATGACTGAAAAAACAATCACATCATCTTTAACCTCATAATTCCATTGGCCTCGGTAGCGCAGAGAGTACTTCCATTTTTCTGAAGAAAATAATTCCCACTCCGGTCGATTTTCATTATTTTCCGTTTCTGCTGACCCAATCACACTTACTTCAATAATTTTATTTCCCTCTACAAGACTTAAGACCCCTTTAATTGAAACTTTTTGATCTAAATAGGCGCTTAGATCTTCCGTCTTACTCTTTAAATAAAAGAGATCGCCTTCGGTTTCAAGGAGATGTGTTCCCAGTGAATCTAGAGAATACTTTTCTAACGCTCGGACCGTGCCCCGTTGTTCAATGGTAGCCACGGGTATTTTTTTATCTACTCCTTGTTGGAAACAGGCGGAAACAAAAATCAGCATTAAAAAAAGGAGCGCGATATGCAAAAGACGATGCATTTTAAACATAAAACAAATTTAAAAAATGTTCAAATCTCAACAAAGCGTGATTTTAATCAAATAGAGTTAAAAAGCAAGCTTTCTAGATTGCGGCAGATGATTTCAGCGCACCTGTCAAATCAATGTTTTATTTTCCCACTGGCTTGATTTCACTGCGTGAATAAATGGTATCCGTTTTTGTGTCATACAAAGTGCTCATTACTGTGTCGCCTTCGTGCAGTTGAGCTTTGTAATCCACTTGATAACAAGGGCAACTATTACAAACCGGGGAAGTAATTTTAAATTCTTCATCTGAAACAGAAAAACTTTCAAATTGAGACTCGGGAGGCGTTTTTTCTTCTTCTTGAGGATGATCACTACTGTCAAAAAGATCTGTTTCAGCCAGCGCTTCTTCTAGATTAGAATAACCATCATAATCAAAATCCGCCCGCGCGTCGTTTCTTTCTAGGGGATTGGTACCATTCTCTATCTCCCAGCCATCCTCAAGACCATCTTCATCCGTATCGGGATTGCGGGGATCGGTCTTTGATAAAAATTCTTCACGATTAGTCAGCTTGTCTTGATCTGAATCAGCCTCACTGTCATCTCTAAGTTGATTAGTTTGATTGATTTCCATTTCATTCGTTAGCCCATCGTTGTCTCTATCCTCTTTGGCATCACTGGCATCAAGGGGATTAAGACCAAACTCAACTTCAGCCCCGTCTTTAATCCCGTCTCCATCCGTATCAGCATTTTGAGGGTTAGTTTGAGCTTGAAACTCTGCTAAATTATTTAGATTATCTTGGTCAGAATCCATTACAGCGTCCTTGGCATCATAAGGATTGAGTTGATGGTCTTTTTCAAATTGATCATTCAGGCCGTCTTGATCCGAATCAATTTGAGTCGGTTCGCACGCATCGCCATAACCATTTTGATTCGTGTCTTTTTGATCAGTGTTAGCTACATAAGGACAATTATCTTTACGGTTAATAATCCCGTCTTTATCATAATCATCTTCAAACTTGCACTGTTTAATCTCTAAAATTCGGTTAGCCATAAAGGCCGCTTCACCACGGTTAATCTCTTCTTCCGGCTTCACTAAACCACGGTTGTATTTAATCAAATCCAATTCAACCGCTTTTTGTAAATAATCTTTATACCAAGCTTCCGGAATGACATCGTCTAACGGTTTTTGATCACTCACCGTGATTTTCAGTCCGCTCGCCCGTAGAATAATCGCCACAGCCTCCGCGCGAGAAATCTGTCTCTCGGGTAAAAAAAACCCTCTTTCTTTGCCCCCCGTGTATCCTTCAATAATCTTACGAATCTTTCCTTCGCTCACACAGTAAAAATACCAACCAGCCTTGTCTACATCCGGGAAGGGTTTTTCCCAAAATTGCTTTAACAACTCTTCCGGCGGACGCGCGCAATCCAAACAAGTGGAACTTAAAACCAACTTCACAAACTCCGCTCGGCTTACCAACTGTTCCGGACGAAAAGTACCATCGGTATAACCTTCCAACACACCTTTGTCGTAAAGACTAAGTACGGAATTAAAATAAGGATGAGTAATGGGTAAATCCTTAAAAGGGGACTCTACTGATTCCTGCCCAAAAACAAAAGAACCGTTTAGATTGGTTAATCCAATTAAAATTATGCTGACAAAAAGATGAGTTAACTTAGGTTTCATTTTAAATAGTTTAAGAAGTCATACATCGTATTAGCGTGAAGCACATTTGCCCCTCTTACAATAGTCTCGCAACTTAAGCCTCCCTGAATAGAACAAATTTTGCGCAAAGAATTATTAATCCCCAGAAGAGAATTGTTTTCCGCGTCCTTGCCCCCCTTTAGAAAAGTTAAAACACTGGGGCGGTATTGTTTTTTAGTTTCCTTATCAATATTGTTTGGGATAGCCTTCTCTTCTAAAAAACCAGTCGTACTACCTATTCTATAGGCAAAATTATAAAGGTGGTAAGCAGACAAATCATTGTAAAGGTCGTAGTAATGTTGAGTGCTTTGGATACCCTGATTAACCTGCTGGTAGAGTTCTTCCGCTTGTTCCATTTCTTTACTGATATCGTAAAAAGTATAACGACTTGCGGTTTTCTGTGCTTGTTCTTTTTGTTTTTCTTCCTCCGTCTTCTTCCAATCACCTTTTATTAAAGGTTTCAATCCCGGTATCTCAAAATCAATTTCCCAAATGAAAAACTTTTTCTTAAGACCACCTGTTTCTTCATCTGGATTAGGTGTTAATTGCACCACCCCTGCTTTTATTTTTTGTTTAGTTCCTTTAACGTTACGGATAGTATTTTTTACCGTTTTACCAACTAAATTTTTTAATTTTCCCCAATTATCTACTAGCTTTTGCCATTTTTGCTTAATTTGTTTTTCATAATCGGCTTTGCAGCTAAATTTGGATGCCATTGATTTATCATAATCAATAATTGGTTGAATTACTGTTAGCAGGTCTAGACCCTTAAAAAACGATTGAGGCTGATTAGGTTTTACTTTCTCCGCGTTGCCCTTTTTAATCGCGATGACACCATCAAGCGTATTTTTTAAATACGTGTAAAATTGTTCTATATATCCTCTAACCGTTTCTTTTGTGAGATCATCAGCGGCCATCACTTCCGATCCCAATGTTTCTTTCGGCAAATCTATCTCATCATTGCAGGTCTGGTACATCTGTTTTATCAGTTCCACCGTTTCTACCAGATAAGTTTTCA
>CAZPDC010000013.1:0-12734 GCA_964585215.1 uncultured Candidatus Peribacteria bacterium | reverse complement strand
CAAGGGGGCTTTAGGAATGAAGCTTATTTATTCAAAGTTATTTACGTATGATCCAGGATCTGTCAGATTCCGGACAAGCCGGAATGACAGAAATTTATTCAAACTAAAAATCTACTGCCCCGTGTCATTCCGGACTTGATCCGGAATCTATTTCCCATCTTTCTGAATCCTGAATCAAATTCAGGATGACAACAAGACGCTACATATATTTTTTAGAGATTTTGTGCACAATTTTATAGGGACTGCTTTTTACTCTCTAATCTTTTAATACACCACAGCATCCCGCCTACCCCGATGACAAACATAGGCAAACTTAAGAGTTGACCCATAGTTAAGGGGCCGAAGATAAAGCCAAGCTGAACATCTGGTTCGCGGAGAAACTCTACCGTGAAGCGGAGCAAACCGTAAAGTGTCAAGAACAGCCAAACTAAAAATCCGGCGGGCAGTTTTTTATTCCTCAAGCTAAACAAGATTAAGAAAATTAAAATATCTTTACTCGCTTCATAAAGCGAGGAGGGGTGGCGACAGATCAGGTCGGTGGAGGAAAATTGCATACACCAAGGTAGGTTGGTGGCGCGACCAATCAGTTCGCCATTGATGAAATTGCCCAATTTAGCCAAAGCGATGCCAAGGGGCGCGGGAATAATCACCCAATCCAAATAATCACCCAGCTTGAAACCCTTTAGTTTATCGTAAATCAAGAGTGCTAAAATAGTGCCCATAAGTCCCCCGTGGAAACTCATACCCCCCTCCCAAACAGCCGGAATTTTGAGAGGATGAGCGAGAAAGTAAGCGAGATTATAGATTAAAACATAGCCCAACCTTCCGCCAACTACTACCCCAATGAAACCAGCCAATAATAAATCCAAAATATCATTTTCAGACAGTCGGATTTTTTTCTGACGAGAAAAATGTTTCAGGAAAAGATATTCAAGCAAAAACCCCAACGCGTAAGCCAAGCCATACCACTTAAATTCCAGGTTGCCGATTTTGAGAAAGTAGGGTTTAAGGTGAGGATAGGGAAGCATAGAGAAGTGGGAAAAAACAAAAGAGTGATAAAGTCACAAAGTCATAGAGTGATAGAGAAACTCAAAACACAAAACTCAAAGGTCAAAACAGAAACTTAAAACTCAAAACTAAAAACGATTAGAAAACCCACCCTGAGCTTATTAGAAGATTGAAAATTGATAATTTTTTGGGAATTAGAAATTGGAAATTGAAAATTTGTCCTAGCTCCCTAGTCCTCTACTTTCCCCTTTAAATAGCTAAGAGCTACTTCCAACTGTGGATCTTGGCCGGTTTTATAGTCCTCATCTGTCATTTTAATCTCCAAATCTGGTACTATCCCCTTTTCATTCACCCAATAACCTTTGGGCGTAAGCCACCGCGCTACGGTGTAGCGTACACTGGAATTATCTTTCAGAGTTTCAAATTCCTGCACCGTGCCTTTACCAAAGGAGGTTTCTCCAACGAGATAAGCTAAACCATAATCGCGCAACGCTCCGGCGACAATTTCAGAAGCACTGGCACTCCCTTTGTTAATTAAAACCACGACCGGCAAATCTTTAAAATGAGCATTTCCCCTGGACTCACGGTTTTCCGTGGAGGTGTTTGTTTCAATTCGTACCACAGTCCCCTTTTCAATAAACTCTGAAGCAATATCCAAAGCACCTTCCAGATAGCCTCCGCCGTTGAAGCGTAAATCTAGAGCTAAGCCTTCCGGTTTTTTGAGCATGATTTCTTGCACGGCTTTTTTAAACTCGTTTGTGGTTTTGTCTCCAAATTGATTAATTGACAAATAAGCTATATTGTTAGTTTTTAATTCCCAGCTGACGCTGGTTACTTGGATATTTTGACGTACGATTTTTACCTCAATGGGTTCGGAGGAGACACCTCTAATAATCGCCAAAACAATTTCAGTGCCGGGGCGGCCTCGAATTAATTTTACCGCTTCCACCAAACTAAGAGAGCTGGCTAATTTGTCATCTATTTTATAGATAATATCTCCCGGGAGCAGTCCGGCCTTTTCCGCGGGAGAAGCTTTCAAAGGAGAGATGACTACCAAATGATCATTTTTAATGGTTAGTTCAGCTCCAATTCCCTCCAGGCTGCCCTCCAGGCTACTATTAAAATCTTTGGTTTCTTGGGGGTCCATAAATAAGGTAAAGGGATCATCTAGGGCATTGACCATGCCGTGAGTCGCGCCATAAATCATTTTTTGATTATTGAATTTCGTATGGTTTAGATACTTCTTTTCCAAGATATCCCATACATTCCAAAAAACAGAGGTGTCTACTTGGGGGCGCGCGACACCGGATTGAAAAAATAAAGGCAAGACTCCCCCACCCTCTTCTTTTTGGTTGTTCTTGTTGGGATTTTCTGTGGTAGGCGGAGTCTGTTGAGACGCGTTAAAAACCGCCTGGTTGTAACCAAGCAGCCAGCCTAAAACCAAGGTAATAAAAGGCAATAAAATTAAGCCAAAGTAACGAGTGGTATGACGCATAAATTAGTTAATAGTTAACAGTTGATAGTTGTGAGTTACAAAAGATAGTAGACTGAAGATTTAAGATTTAAAGGAGAAAGTGATGGAGTTACGGAGAAATTAGATAATAGATGCTAGATTTTAAGTGATAGTGGGAAGAAAATATGAAGACACAAGAACTAATAAACCAATGAACTAATCTACCAATGTACCAATTAACCAATTAACTAATACACCAATCAACTAGAGTATTATGAATAAAACCCATTCCAAAACCACCAGAAGCACCGCGATGGTGGTGCTAACCCAAAAGCCCACTTGATAAGTTTCTAGCTTCTGAATGGCTTGGTTTTGAAGGGTGGACTTAGACTCCAAAAGATAAACTTGTTTATTTTCCTGAGAAAGCTTTTCAATCATCTGATTTTTATAATCCAATTCTTTTTTTAGTGTTTCCAAGGACTCTTTAAAAAGACTGTTTACCACATTCATCTTGGTGGAAAGCACTTTTTTGGTATCCGTGACATGCTCGGAAGAGAGTGTTTTAACGTCTTCCAGATCATCTTTATAGAGCAAAAGCTGATTTTTGTTTCGCTTGGTGGCAAGGTTGAATTTTTCAATCCAATTATAAAGGGTGCGTCTGGAAACCTGCATCAGATCGCAGGCCTCTTTAATGGTAAGATATTCTTTAACTTCGGTGGCTTGCATAAGCGAATTTAATGATGTAGTGTGCAAAGTGTGCAACACTGTGCTGCACACTTTGCACACTACATCCCAAACCAAATAAGTCAAACCAAATTCTTTTGTGTGCAAACTGTGTAGCTGACTTGTCAACCGATTTTTTGGATATTTTGCAATTACAAAGCCATAAGTTAATGATTAACCATAATTAAGTGTGCAACACTGTGTTGCACAGTTAGACAAAAAATAGTTTTATTATTTAAATAGATTTTTTATTTATTAACGTTAATTAAAAATAAGATTAGGGAAAACGTTGAAGAAGTTTTTGTTAAGCTAAAGCCAAAAAGAGTTATTTTAGCGATATTAGATTGAATTAAAATTAAAAAATGTCAATTTTTTAAAATCAAACCCTGTTTAGCGCTTATGGTTGATACAAAATGGACTTTTGTGCAAAGTGTGCAGCACTGTGCTGCACACTTTGCACACTTGATTCTCTGGGTTAATTCTACTGTGCAATCTAATTGCACAGTAGAATGCTTTATGGCTTGTATAAAACATAAAAACTGTGCAATATTTCGTTGCACAGTTTGCACATTGTCTAAAACTTGGCAAAATTAACAAATAGAGATAAATTAATTAAATCTAATCTTGTCTAAAAATGTCTTTATTAGTTAAAACCAGGGCGGTTGGAGCTTTAGGAGAGGGGATTGCGGAGAAACTATTAAAACAAAGAGGCTGGAAGATTCTAGAAAAAAACTGGCACGCGCACTGGGGAGAAATTGATTTAATCGCTCAGGAAAAAGAAGAAATTGTATTTGTTGAAGTGAAAACGAGAAAGGGAGTTGCTTTTGGCGCGCCTTTTGAGGCGGCCACGCGTTGGAAAAAACGCAAGATTCTTAAAACCGCCCAGTTTTACTTATTAAAAAAAGGCTGGGAAAGCCGGCAGTATCGTTTTGATGTGGCCAGTATAGTGCTGGAAGGGGATCAGGCGAAGGTAGAATGGTTTAAGAATGTGGAAATGTAGAATGAATTATGAAGAATGAATTATGTATTATGGGAAAAATTCCAAATTTCAAATCACAAATTCCAAATAATATCTAAATTCCAATAATTAAATGATTTAAACTAAGGGGGTTTTTGTTTTGATTTTTAATAATTTAGTCATTAGGGCTTGTTTAGAAATTAGAAATTAGGATTTAGAAATTTAAACCGTAACAAAGCACGGCGTGCTATTTTGCCGTGAACCAATAGAACAGAGTAGTCGCCAAAATGGAGCATTACGCTCTCTCTAGATAGTTTCCGTCTCGCGTGTCCACACGGATTTTATCGCCTGAATTGATAAAGAGGGGAACTTGCACTACTTTGCCGGTTTCTAATGTGGCTGGCTTGGTGCCACCCGCGGCGGTATCACCCTTGATGCCCGGAGGCGTTTCCTTAATCTCTAAAACCAGATTGGGCGGAAGCTCAATATTAAGCGGAATTCCGTCCAGGTTGAGAGTTTTGACTTCTAAGCCCTCCTTCAAATAATCAGCCTGATCGCCGAGCCGCTTGGCGGAAAGAGAAAATTGTTCGTAAGAAGCACTATCCATAAAACAATAATTTTCTCCTTCCCGATATAGAAATTGCGCCTGAGAATAGGTAGTATTGGCCGGTTCGATTTTGTCGTTGCCGGCAAAGGTTTGCTGAATGGCTTGTCCGGTTTTGAGGTTTTTTAAGTTTGTACGTACCACACTGCCCTGTCGTCCCTTTTTTGAATGTTCATACCGAGTGACCGTCCAAGCTTCATCTTGAAAAATGATTTTAGTGCCTACCTTAAGATCAGTAATGCCCAACATTAAGAGTGAATTATGAATAATGAATTATGAAAAAGATTCTAAGCACCAAATTACAAACTCCAAACAATGTTTAAATTCCAAGCACCAGGCACCAAATTCCAAACAAATTCCAATACTTAAAATTCAAAATTCTAAATAGTTTTGGATTTAATAAATTTAAATTTAGATATTACTTGAAATTTGTGATTTGAAATTTGGAATTTATCCAGCACCTTCCTAAAACGCCTTATAACAAAGATGCTGTGAGTATTGTAATTCTTTTTAGAAAAAGCTCAATTTTTGTTTTACAGATTTTAGGTAAATAGGCAAATCTAAAGACTAAAATCAAACTGGTTTTAGAGTATATTGGGAAGGCTTTAGACAATCTATGCCCAGAAAAAAAGTATCAACGTGGTTATTTGGTCTCGCCTTTCTGATTTTATTCCTTTTTCCGCTGCTTTTTAAGGGCGGTAAGGGTTATGAAAGCGTTTTGTGGGCTGGTTTTTGGGTTTTCATTTTAATTGCTACGGGATTACGACACTTAAAAGAGGTTTATTTTAGCCTTTGGCGTTTTTTAGTTAGTCTGTTTTTTGTTTTTTTAGCTGGCGGACTGTTTGCTTTGTCTTTCTTTTTTTCCACAACGCGCAATTTTGGTTTTAATGAGCTCTTACTCTTTTGGGTGGGCATTTTGGTCAGTTTGGTGGTTTTATTTACTGACGTGGAGCTAAAAAAACTAGTGAAAATCCTTTTGATCTTAACGGGATTAACCTGTCTTATTGGTATAATTGTCTATTGTTTTGAGCCAGCTTCACGGTTTGTGGGTACTTTTTTGGTGTTCTGGGAGCCGCCTAGTTTTTTTCCTAACGCTCTGGCTTGTTGGCTTTTGGGACTGATTCCGGCAAGTTGGTATTTTTACTGGACAAGCGCCAAGAGGGCCAAATGGGGCTGGGGAGTTTTGTTGATTTTAATGTTAGCCAGTCTGGTTTTGACTTATTCCAGAGCGGGTTGGGGGATTGGTGTTTTGGAATTGATCGTAGTGATAGGGGTAAGCCAAAAGTTAAAATTTGAACGAAGACAAACTTGGTGGCGCGCGGCGGTTTTGATTTTAATCCCAACGGCGGCATTGGTGTTTGGTCTAAACTACTGGCGCGGTTTTAATTTCCCCGTGGAGTCTTTTTTAAAGAAAGCCGTTTTCCACGCGGAAGAACAAGGAGTTTCTTGGCAAGAACGTTTGGATTTTTGGCGAGGCTCTTTAACGCTCTTGAAAGAAGTGCCTACTTTTGGATACGGCCCCTATAGTTTCGCTTTTTATTGGCCGCGCGTTCAGCAAGAGCTTCTGGTTTATTCCGACCATCCGCACAACCTTGTTCTAAAAATCCTTTTGGAAGAAGGTGTTATTTTTACTGTTGTGACTTTTTTTTGGCTACTTTTTGTCCTTATACCCAAAAAAAAGCACTGGATTTTACTTAAAAGCAAAGAAAATCGTTTTTTTATTTTTTTATTTTTGGGACTATGCGCGCTGCTTTCGCATAATTTAATTGATTTTAATTTAAACTTTACGAGCAACGCGCTTCTGTTTTTCGTTTTAATCGGAGGCATTGGGCGATTTACTCTTGCCCAAGGCGTTATTCGTCGGATTGATTTGAAACAGACCAGGAGAGTTCTCTGTTTAATTGCAATGCTGATTTTTTTGATTGTGGGACATGAACTTTATTTTGGCTTTTGGGAAAAAGAGGGGCGTCGTTTGAAGGCGGAAGGAAGCCTAGCACAGGCCTGGTTGATTCTAGAAAAAGCGCAACCAATTTGGCACAAACGCAACCTGCCTTTAAATCTAGCCGCTACAGCAAGTCAACTCTATCAACAAACTCAAGCAACTCAGTGGCTTGAGGAGGAATTAAAAATACTTTTAAACTTAAAACAGTTAAATCAGGAGGATGCCAATCTTTTTAATCTCTGGGGTTGGTGGAATTTTCAACAAGGTGATTTAAAAGCGGCGGAAGAGAATTTTAAACACGCGCTGACTTTGAACTCTCTAAATAATCTGGGATTTTATGTTAACTATTTTAAGGTTTTAGCCATGGGACAAAAGGACAGGCTGATTGGGAAAACCAGCCCTTATCTGAAAGAACTTTTGGAAGTCTATGCAGATAAGCTGCGCGTCAACGCGCATTTCACCATCCTCACCGCTAATCCCAAACAGGCGCTGGAGTTGTACCAGCTTTTAATTGATTTTGCCTTACCCAACCAAGTCAACGAGCTTCTCGCTAAAATGCGCTATCTGCAGGAACTGATTCAACAAGAAAGGCGTAAACTAGAGGACACCTTCAAAAACTATCAAATGCAAACAGGAGAGCTGGAAGAGTTTAATCTAAATCTGCCACCTTTGCCGGAACAATTTAAAAAAGACAGAGGAATTTTGGGAGGATAGACTTGAAAATTCTCAATTTCCAAGTCTCAATTTCCAAATAAATCCAAATTTAAAAATGTAAAATAAAGGATAGAAAACAAGGAGGTAATAATAAAAAAACAGGGTCAGACCTTAACGGCTCCCAAAAGGTCTGACCCTGTTTTTTCTCAGCTTATTTTTTTATCAGAGACTCTTCCGTCATTTCCGGGGGTTTTTCTAGTCCCATTAGCTCCAATACGGTGGGCGCGACTGCACGGATGGTTTGGCCATCCTTAAGTTGCAGATTTTCTTTGAGAATCAAGCAGGGCACGAGGTTGGTGGTGTGCGCGGTAAAAGGGGTAACTCCGTCATTCTCCAACATTTTTTCCGCGTTGCCATGGTCGGCCGTAATTAACACTGTGTAGAAGTGTGCTGCACAGTGCTGCACAATCTGCACAAGACACTGGTCAAGGGTCTCTATGGCGCTAATGGTTGCGTTTAGGTTGCCTGTGTGTCCCACCATATCGCCGTTGGCGAAATTTTGCACGATGAGGTCAAATTTTTCCGTGTCAATTTGCGCTAGAACTTGTTGGGTAATTTCAAGCGCGGACATTTCCGGTTGCAGGTCATAGGTTTTTACTTGTGAACTGGGAATTAGAATTCTGGTTTCATTGGCGAAAGGCTTTTCCTGGCCGCCACTGAAAAAATAAGTGATATGCGCGTATTTTTCTGTCTCGGCGATGCGCAGTTGCGCCAATCCTTGTTTGGCAACCCATTCACCCAAGGTGTTGAGGTAAACTTGGGGCGGGAAAACAACCGGTAAATTTAAGTCTTTATCGTATTCGGTAAAACAGATGAAATTTAAGGGAATCAATTCGTCGCGTTGGAATTCTTTAAATTTTCCACTTACAAAAGCGCGAGTTAGTTGCCGAGCGCGGTCGGAGCGGAAGTTAAAAAAGATGATGGTGTCAGTAGGTTTAACCAGATCCTCTTGATGAAAAATCCAAGGAGCCATAAATTCGTCAGTTTCATCTCGCGCGTAGCTGATTTTTAAGGCCTCCGCGGGGTTTGGCGCGAAGGCGCCTTTTTCATTCACGATACAGTCATAAGCTATGTGTTCTCTGTGCCAACGATTATCCCGATCCATCGCGTAAAAACGACCGAGCAGGGAAACAATTTCTCCCACACCCAGTTCCGCGATTTTGTTTTGCAGAGCTTGAATTAATCGTCCGGCAGAACGCGCGGGCATATCGCGTCCGTCCAAAAAAAGGTGCAAGTAAACTTTTTTGAGCTGATGCCGCCTTGCTAGTTCCAGTAGGGCGTAAAGATGATTAATATGAGAATGCACTCCGCTGTCTGAAAGCAGGCCCATCAGATGTAAGGCGGCTTGATTTTCTTTAACCTTTTTAACTGCTTCAAGTAGTACGGGATTTTGAAAAAAGGAGCCATCCGTGATGGCCTGATTAATCCGTTTTAAGTCTTGATTGGTTTGGCGACCAGAGCCCAGATTAAGATGTCCCACCTCCGAATTACCCATTGTACCGGCTGGCAGTCCCACGGCTTCGCCGGAAGCTTCCAAGAGAGTGTGGGGATATTTTTGCCAGAGTTGGTCAAAAAAAGGTTTGCGCGCCAGTTCCACCGCGTTGCCCGGACCCTTGGGCGCGTTGCCCCAACCGTCCAAAATTAAAAGGAGGACTTTAGACATAATAAAAATCTGCTAGTTTTAATTTAGCTTAAAATATTTTTTCTATTTTCTAAAAAATTAGATGCCTATAATTGGATCTTTTTCCATTGAAGATTTATTAATTATAAAGTGACGAGATATCTAGCGCGTCCTTCGACTTCGCTCAGGACACTCCTTCGTCAACGGCTCATGTCTGCGCTCTAGCGAGCTTGCCCTGAGCCTGTCGAAGGGTGGTGGGTGCGGGAGGAATTGAACCTCCGACCTCGTCATTATCAGTGACGCGCTCTAACCAACTGAGCTACGCACCCGCAATTTAAAAAATAATCATTAGTTTTTATTTTTCGTCATCATCTTCCGTCGAGGCTAAAGCTACGCACCCGCAATTAACGCATGCAAATCTAACAAATACCTTTCCTTTTGCAAGTTTTTAGTTTCTTATTACAATAAATCCGCCTTATTAATTTTGATTATCTATGAACCCAAAGTGGATACTGGGGATTGTCATCGGATTCTTGATTCTGCGTTACGCGTATCAGATTAAAAACTTTAGCGGCAATTGGGATTGGGCAGAAAAAGTTTTTGGAGCAGGTGGTACTCACACCGCCATCAAACTTGTAGGCATCTTGGCAATTATCTTTTCCGTGATGGCTATGACTGGTGGCATTCGTTCGTTTTTGGTCGGCACCATCGGCAGATTCTTCCCACTTAGCCAGTAGAACTTGCTCTCATCAAAATTCTCTATATAGTGAGCGGCGCTTTCGACTTTTTTAACCTAAGTTTAAAGTAATGTTTTAGGGGCGTTAGCTTTAGCCTTTGCTCTGTTCCGCCAGAGGCGGACAGTTAGCAAAGTGCAATCCCGTGCCCTACGTGGTACGGGACAGTTGATAATCTTGATATGAGGATAAAATGGAAAATTAAGTTTAATCTCGGGGCGTTAGCTCAGTTGGCTAGAGCACCTGCTTTGCAAGCAGGGGGTCCGGGGTTCGAGTCCCCGACGCTCCACCAGCCATTCTGTTTATTTCAACTTTTTAACTAATCTAAAATGGGAAAATTTCATCGCACCGTACCGCGCTTCTTAAACCAAGCCCAGCGTAAACGTCCCACAAGTGACGGCAAATTAGAAAACGCGGAAAAAACGCGCAAAAAAATACAAACCAGAATCAAGCAAGAGGGGGCAACCAAACAGCTTAAAAATGAGCTGGAATTCAACGAGAAGAAGATGAAAAGATATGGATTGAAGGTGAAATAATGACTAACAAGAGAAGAACAATTAACATGTGACAATTAACAATTGACAGAATAAAGCAGTCAAGTAGCCAGTTGTCACTTGTTAAATGTTAATTGTTTTAAGTTTGGCCTTACCTCTAGCACTCTCTCTTTTAGTTTGCTAAAATAAAGGGGAATGAAAAATGTTAATTGGTTAATTAGTATATTGGTTAATCGGTTAAGGAAAATAAGAACCATCTGCTATCGGCCCAAGGCCGACCAGCCTCGGGCTGGCAAGCTAATCAGCTAATAAGCTATTATATGGACTATTATAAAACCCTCGGGGTAGAAAAAAACGCCTCTTTGGATGAGATTAAAAAAGCTTACCGCAAGCTAGCTTTAAAACATCATCCTGATAAGACCGGAGGAGATGAAAAAAAATTTAAAGAAATTAACGAGGCCTATCAGGTTTTGTCTGATTCCAATAAGCGCGCGCGGTATGATCAATTTGGCTCCGCAGGGGCAAACGGACCGGGCTTTTCGGGGAATTCTGGGTTTGCCGGTTCTTCCGATTTTTCCAATTTCGCGCAAGGTTCTTCTGCCAACTTTGATTTTGGCGATGTCTTTGAAACTTTCTTTGGAGAAGGCACGGGAAGAAGAAGTCGCGCGAGTACCGCGACGCACAAGGGGAGAGATTTGGAAACCGCCTTGGATTTAACTTTTCAGGAAGCGGTGTTTGGCGTGGAAAAAGAGCTCAATCTCGAAATTTTATCTGAATGTGAGGCTTGCGAAGGGCGTGGTTACGCGCCAGGCAGCAAAATTTCCATCTGTAAAAAATGCGGTGGCACGGGACAAGTGGAAAGAATTCAAAGAACTATTTTGGGTAATTTGCGCAATGTAGCTGCTTGCCCTGATTGTGACGGTGAAGGAAAGGTGCCGGAAAAAATTTGTTCCGTTTGTCGAGGGGAGGGCCGTGTTTCCGGTCGTAAAACCGTGAAGGTTAAAATTCCCGCGGGAGTGGACAATGGCACGGTACTGAAAATCGCGGGTAAAGGGGAAGCGGGTCGGCGCGGGAGTCGCGCGGGCGATCTGTACTTGCATTTAAGAGTAGAAAGATCCGCGCGTTTTACGCGTGACGGTAACCAGATTAAAACTAAATTGGAAATCGGCGTACCTCAAGCGGTGCTGGGAGATGAAGTGGAGATTGAAACGATTTATGGCAAAAAGACCATTAAAATTCCCGCGGGCGTGCAGGACGGACAGAGGATTAAGCTAAAAGGATTGGGCGTGCAGAGGCAAGGCGCTTATGAGAAAGGGGATCATCTGGTGGAGGTTAAAATCAAAATCCCCGAAAAGTTGTCCCGAAAAGAAAAAGAGCTATACGAGGAACTGGCCAAAGAGAAGGGTAAAGGGGGATGGTGGAAGTGAAACAATTAACATTTAACATGTGACAATTGACAAAAGCCACAAAATGGAAGAAGTAAATAACAATTAACATTTAACATGTGACAATTGACAGCATGGAACACAGTAAAATAGTCAAATGTTAATTGTTAATTGTCAAAAGTTCTCCCCAGCTCCTCTTGCTAATTTTCTTGCCGGTCTTAAACTAAGATCAACCTAATTCATTCAGAAACCTTGTTTATGAATATCCAGCTTTCGTGGGATTTGTTTGTCTTAGTTTTTTTGTTGGTTATTCTGGCGTACAGTTTTATCATGGGACGCAATCAGACGCTTAAAATTATCATCAGCACCTACATCGCGATTTTGACGGCGGACGGAATTAATAATCTCCTTTCTCGTTATATTTCTCCGGAGATGGTGGGTTTTGCCATTCCCGGATTGGATTTTTTGAGCGCGTTGGTGCTTTTGAAAATTCTGATTTTTGTGGTAGTAATCGTGATTTTGACCGTGAAGGGTCGTTTTTCCGTGGGATTCAGTGCTAGTAGATCAAAATCGCTTACCTTTCTGATGACCGCTTTCTTAGGACTTTTGAGTGGCGGTTTGGTGATTAGCACCATTCTTTTTTATATTTCCGGAGGTTCCTTTTTGGGAGGCGAAATGACCAATCTCAACGAAGCGATTTCCAGTCTGCGCGCGCAGTCTTTGATGGTGAACAGTCTGATCGTTCACTACAATATTATTTTTGCCCTTCCCGCGCTGGTCTTTGTGGCTCTGTCATTTTGGGAGAGAGAGTGAGCTAGCTTCTTAGCGGGGTAGCTGGTAGCTTTTTAGAGCCCTGTCTTGTTTGTCATTCCCCCGCCCTGGTGGGAGAATCTATCCCTTGCTTTGAAAGAAGTTCCTTATATAGTAGGCGCGCGGGCCAGTAGCTCAGTCGGTAGAGCAACAGCCTTTTAAGCTGATGGTCCAGGGTTCGAGTCCCTGCTGGCCCACCAGTATTAAACTTTCAGAAATTTTGCCAACGGATTTTGCCGCGCGAAACGCGGCAGAGAACGGAAACACTGGCTCGCCGCGCACGGCGCG
>CAZPDC010000012.1:0-13655 GCA_964585215.1 uncultured Candidatus Peribacteria bacterium | reverse complement strand
CTTTTAGAACAGGTCCTCGTCTTTACTTTCTTCTTCCACCACCTTGACGGTTTTACTTTTATCTTTGGAGGTTTCTTCATCTTTAGTGTCACCTTCAGTTTCTCCTTCTAGCGCTTCCCGTTCGAGCTCTGACAGAGGAGTGGCATATTCCTCTTCTTCCGCGCCTTCAACCCCTTCCACACCTTCTTCTTTAGGACGTTTTTCCAACATAATCATGTCATAAATCACGATTTCCGTGCGGAAAACTTTTTTACCGCTCACTTCGTCTTGCCAACTGCGAGTTTTCAAATAACCTTCCACATAAACTAGCTTGCTTTTTTTAAGATAACGCGCGCAAATGTCAGACAACCGACCCCAAGCGGCTACATTGTGAAATTCTGCTAAACTTTTTCTTTCACTAGTTTTGCTCATCCATTCTCGATTCGTCGCGATAGTAAAAGTACAAAGCTTCTGCCCGCTAGCCGTTTCCTTGACTTCGGGATCCCGGGTAAGATTACCGATCAAGATAACCTTGTTTACACTACGCATATCATGCAAATTAAAAAATAAAATTAGATTTATTCTGATTTACTTGATTCTTCTGATGATTCTTCTGGCTCTCCTTTATTAGAGGAACCTACTGTTTCTGTGTTATCCTCTACTTCTGTGTCTAATACCAATTCTTCCACAGGCGAAGCGGCTTCTTCTTCTAGAACTTCAAAAGTCTCTTCAATCTCTTGTTCTAATTCCTCTTTAGTTTCTTTAGTTTCTTCTTTTTGTTCCTCATCCTCCATTAAATTACGGATGTCACCTACGCGCTCACCTTTTTCTGAGAGTAATGAAATACTCAAGCCTAACGCCTTCAATTCATTGACTAACACGTTAAAACTTTCAGGAATATTGGGGTTAGTAATATCTTCTCCTTTAATAATCGCTTCGTAAGTGCGAGAACGTCCACGCACATCATCAGATTTAATCGTCAACATTTCCTGAAGAGTATAAGCAGCACCGTAGGCTTCCAGCGCCCAAACTTCCATCTCACCAAAACGCTGACCACCATGTTGGGCCTTGCCACCGAGGGGCTGTTGAGTTACTAAAGAATAAGGGCCTACGCTCCGAGCATGAATTTTATCCTCAACCAGATGATGCAGTTTTAACATATAGGTTACGCCAACTGTGATTTTTTCTTTAAAAGGTTCTCCCGTCCCTCCATCATAAAGCTGAACTTTTCCATCCGACGGTAATCCCGCATCCACTAGTAAAGTCTTAATTTGCTCCACGGAACAACCATTCAAGGCAGGAGTCGCTACACGAATACCCAATTTACGCGCCGCCCAACCTAAGTGAGTTTCTAAAATCTGTCCGATGTTCATCCGGCTAACTACGCCTAAAGGATTCAAAACAATATCCACGGGAGTACCATCGGCTAAATAAGGCATATTTTCTTCTGGAACAATTGTGGAAATTACACCTTTGTTACCATGACGACCAGCCATCTTATCACCAATTTCAATTTTGCGCGTCTGTGCCACATAAACCTTAATCTGTTTAATCACGCCCGTTGGTAGCTCATCACCTGCTTCGCGCGTTAAAATATCCACTCCCACTACCTTGCCACCCTCACCTCCCGGTAATTTCAAAGAAGTGTCTTTCACGTTTTTGGCTTTCTCACCAAAAATGGCTTGTAACAAACGCTCCTCAGGTGTTAGATCTGTTTCTCCCTTGGGTGTAATTTTACCCACTAAAATATCACTTTCATTTACGGAAGCGCCGATTCTAATAATTCCCTCTTCGTCCAGATTGGCTAAACGCGCCTCACTCACATTGGGAATGTCGCGCGTGCTGATTTCTGGACCAAGCTTAGTTTCCCGCACCTCCGTCACAAAATCAGAGATATGTACCGAGCTATAAATATCTTCACGGAACAAACGGTCCGAGATAATGATCGCGTCCTCAAAATTATAACCTTTCCAAGACATATAAGCTACAAGCAGATTGTGTCCTAGGGAAATCTCACCTTCACTGATGGCTTGCGCGTCCACAAGCACTTCTCCTTTTTTAATCTTCTGACCATGGACTACCCGCGGACTTTGATGAATCAAGGTATTATGGTTGGAACGAATAAAATTATCTAAGATATATTCTATTTTTTCACCATTATTGTACATAATGGTAATTTGCTTACCATCCGCCGAAAGCACTTCTCCGTCTCTTTCAGCCACATAAACATAACCAGAGTTACGCGCGGCCACCCCCTCAATACCCGTGCCAACCACAGGAGGTTCCGGCTTTAAAAGAGGTACTGCCTGACGTTGCATATTGGATCCCATCAACGCGCGCACTGTGTCATCGTGTTCAATAAAAGGAATCAATGAAGAGGAAACGCTTAAAATTTGTTTAGGTGAAACATCAATGTGTGTGACCTCACGTACAGAAACTAAAATAGGATCCGCGCCCTTGCGTACGGAAACCCGTTTCTGCAAAATATTATTATGTTCGTCTAAAGGAGTATTCGCTTGAGCAATTACGAAAGTTCTTTCATCTTCTGCCGCGTAATATTCAAACTCATCGCTGACAAACGCGCGTACTTTAATGATTGGATCAGAGATTAATTTACTAATCTTGCTCGCTAAAGCTTGGTCAATTATCTGATCCTTGGAAGCAATGATTTTTTTGGTTTTTTTCTCGCGTAAATTGTCCAACACAATTCTTCCCACCAATTTATCTGCCTTGTTCTCCACTTCTGTATGCACCTTTAAATAAGGTGTTTCAATAAAACCATATTGGTTGACTTTGGCATAGGTCGCCAGATGTCCGATCAGACCGATATTGGGACCTTCTGGAGTTTCAATCGGACAAATACGGCCATAGTGAGAGGTGTGCACATCCCTCACTTCAAAGCCAGCGCGTTCACGAGAAAGTCCGCCGGGACCCATCGCGGAAACTCTTCTTTTATGGGCCAGTTCCGATAAAGGATTAGTCTGGTCCATAAATTGAGAAAGCTGGGAAGAAGAAAAGAATTCTCGTAAAGAAGCTGTGATGGGACGACTATTGATTAGTTGAGTGGGCGTGAAAGATTCCATATCCATCACTGTCATACGATCTTTAGCGATTCTTTCCATTCTCAAAAGACCCACCCTCAATTTGTTTTCCACTAATTCTCCCACGGAACGCACGCGTCGGTTGGACAAATGGTCAATATCATCTTCACTGCCCTCTCCTTGATTGAGTAAAATCAAATGTTTAAGAATCTGCACAAAATCATCCGGCTGAAAAACACGATGTTCGCGCTTAAAAGATTTATTTAAACCAAAACGTTTATTGAGCTTGTAACGCGCCACCGTCCCCATGTCATATTTTTTAAACGAGAGGAACATATTTTCAATCAAATGACGCGCGTTTTCAGCCGTAGCCAGATCGCCTGGACGCAGACGCCAGTAAATTGCCTGGCAAGCCTCATCTTTGTTGTGAGTGGTATCTTTTTCTAGAGTGGAAAGAATGAAATCATGATTAATGTCTTTAATCACATCCGAGAAAAGACTGATAATTTCTTGGTCTTTCTCATAGCCCAACGCTCGTAACAATAACGTCACGGGCAATTTTCTTTTGCGGTCAATTTTTACCGAGATAATCCCCTTGCGATCAGTTTCCACTTCCAGCCAAGCTCCTCTTTCCGGAATAATTTTAGCATTGTAATAACCAGGGATTTGGGCATTGCGGGAAAAAAGTACCCCTTCTGAACGCACAATTTGATTAACTACAATTCTTTCTACCCCATTAATTATAAAAGTACCTCGCGAAGTCATCAGAGGAATTCCACCCAAATAAACTTCTTGTTCTTTAATTTCACCTGTTTCCTTATTAATTAACTGAACTTTTACTTTTAAAGGCGCTTCATAATTGAGATTACGCCTTTTCGCTTCCCTCTCATTATGCTTAGGTTTATCAAAAGAGTGTTCCAAAAAATACATTTCCACTTTATTCTCGGAGAAATCCACCACGGGAGAAATTTCCTCCAGTCTCTCACGAATACCTTCTTCTAAAAAAGTATGGTAAGATTTTAACTGCACTTCCAAGAGGTTGGGCATCGGCAGTTGGTCTAATTCTTTAGTAAAATAAACCCGTTTGTTCGCGTATTTCACAATCGGGAGAGTAGTCTCCACCTTGGGGGCCTTTTCTCTTTCTCGAAACGCAATAAAACTTTCCTCTGGTAAGGGTACACGTCTAGTTACAGGAGAAGATTTATTTACAGTAGTTTTATTTTTACCCAAGGCTTGTTGAACAGTCTTGGCCTTTTGTTGAATTGGTTTAACTTTCGTTTTGGTCTGAAGAGAAGTTTGAGTGGTTTTTTTACCAGTCTTTTCAACTTGCTTTTGAGCAGTCATAGCCAAAACGAGATAAAGTACAAAAGTAAAAAATCCGTCTCTGCCTTAAACCCTTTGGAGTAAAACTTGCTTAAATTAGTTCATCTCACAATTGAAGTGCATTTCAGACACCTGTCAAACTAGGTCAATCTTTCCATTCTGGTTAATCTTAAATCAGATTGACATAAATATTAATTGTTTTCTTTGCGCATAGTACGATAACAGTGCGCGCAAAGTTTTACTTGCTCTATTTTGCCTTCCGCCGTCGGAAGCTTTTTCGTTAAAAGATTTACTTTAAAAGTGCGCTTTGTATGACGCATAGAATGGCTCACATTATTACCCTTGGTAGTTCCTTTCCCGCATACTTCACATCTTCTAGACATAAGGAGCAGAAATCAAAGATTGACTAAAGCGGGAAAATTTTAACCAAAAGAAAATAAAAAGCAAGGGAAAATAAAGGCTAGCTTATTAGCTGGTAACTTTTTAGCTTCTTAGGTTGGTAATTAGTTATTGTGTCATCCCAAATTTAATTGGGAATCCAGTGTTTTAATCTAAATTAAACACCAAATCCTAAATTCTCCTTCAACCCCAAGCTCAGGACCGAGGGGCAAATCACAAACAAATTCTAATAACCAAATGACCAAAATCCGAAACAAATCTAAATTACCGAAATTCAAAATTCTAAACATTCTTGTCCTGTTAAATAGGATTGTTCTCAATTTTTGAGTGATTTTTAGTTTTGAGTCACAACTTTGCGTTTTGCGCTTTGAGTTTTAAATTTACTGAATTTTTTTCATAATACATTATTTATTCTTCATAATTCATATTTCACTTATTCCATCATCATCCTCGTCCTCATCAAGTTCTTTTTTTATACTCAAAAAATGAATTTTATTTTCCGCAATTAATCCCCTTTTTTTGTTCTACTTCCATCTTTAATTACCCTCTGTCTAACTTACTGTTCAACTTTACTGTTCAAAAACGGTATTGTTACTAACCATCTTTAAACTAGCGTCAATGGTTCCCTGCTTGACCATTTATATCACCCAGATTAAAGTGAAGACGCTCTGGAATTCTCGTGTATAATTCCATCTGCCTTTCCTCTATTACCAAACACTAAGGGAATCCAAGTTTCCCGGCGCCGAGGCGCAAGGAACAGGATGCCCACCTCAACATACTGGGGAGTGAGCAGAGCGGACATCACGGCCTACCGGAGCTTTTTTTGTGTAAACTTATCTCTTCCACGCTCCTTATTTTTATATTCAAACTAAAAAGCTTGCGCAAATCTACGCTGGTATTATCATTGTACTAACATACAATGATTATTGTAATTTAATACAATTATTTCATGCTGGGATATCGCTCTCAAATAACCGTTAAAATTTTTGGTTATTATTTTCTAAATCCTAGTAAGGCTCACTATATAAACGAACTAGCTGATATGCTAAACGTTGACGTGGGTAATCTTTTCCGCAAATTAAAAGAACTAGAAAAAGAAGGTATTTTAGTTGCGGAACAACAGGGCAATCAAAGATATTTTAAACTAAATAAGAATTATCCTCTACTAAAAGAGTTGAAAAAAACCTATGAAATTAAATATGGTTTGACCAGACGGCTTTCAGAAAAAATTAAAGATTTAAAGAAATTAAAAGAAGCTTATATTTTTGGATCCTATGCTCAAAATAAACTCCAACAGGAAAGTGATATTGATATTTTATTAATCGGTGACCATTCAACAATTGAGGCTAAAAGACTAATTTTGCCTTTACAAAAAATCATCAAAAGGGAGATTAACATCATTGATCTCTCATTAAAAGAGCTAGAATCACGTAAAAAAAATAAGGATGCTTTTATCAGTACTCTCTTTTCTCAGAAAATTATTAAAATTCACTAAAAAATGTTTGAGCACTTCAGTTTCTCCAAAACACAGCTGGAAAAATATTATCAATCGGCTAAAAGAGATTTCCAGATTGCCAATACCGCTGATGTACCAGAAGTTTCTTTCCATTTTTGTTACAATGCCTTAGTAAAATTAGCCATTACTATCTGTGCCATAAAAGGGTTAAGAGTGAAATCAAAGAAAGGACATCATATAGAGTTAATCAAACGAATGTCGCTCTATCTCAATGACCCGGAAATAGAGATTCTGGCAAGTGAAATGAGAGCTAAAAGAAATTGGGACCTATACGGTGGGGGTACTTTAATTTCCATTAAAGAAGCTAAGAGCTATCTAAACTGGGCAAGAGAAATTTTTCAGAAAGCCGAAAAACAGATTGAAAACAAACAACCAAAACTTAAATTATTTCAATAGATAAAAATGAAATCAGCGGACACTTCACGGCCTACCGGAGCTTTTTTTGTGTGCAGTAAAACGGCTCACTTATTCCAGTTGTTTTAAAATCGCTTCAATCCACTCCAAATCCTCCATACTGAAATTTTTTTCATTTCTCTTTTTAAGTATACGCCGCAAAACAAGGGCCAGTTTTTCATTCTCTGGTTTACTGTTCAACCAAAGCATAAACTCGTCTGAAAGCAGATAGATTTTCAACTCTTGAAAGTGACATGCTTTATCTTGATCGCTTGACGCCTGTTCTATTTTTACCAAGCACTCCTGTGCTTTCTGTATCACTAAACCAAGGGAGATTCCCGGGATTATTCCCAGTGGCACTATTCTTAAGTCCAATAAAGCCCGTCTAATTGAAACAACTATCTGTTGCACTTTTTCCGTGACTACTTCTGCATTCTGTCTTTCCTCAAGGTCCTTTTTAAAACCAGTGTAACGTCCACTTAATTCTTTTAAGAGAAGAACGATTTCATTCTTATTTTCTTGGAGAATTTTTTCTAAATCCTAGTCGTTTTTCTTTCTCTCTAAAATCGGGATAATCTCAATAGAATCATCTAAAAGTTTATCTAATTCATTAATCACTTCCGAGATTTTTTTAGAATTATCCATCTGTAAATAAAAATCATAAATAAAATAGGTCGTTTTTTATAGCACTGTTTTTTTACAAGACAAGGAAAACGCAATAAACGCAAATTGGAATACAAATTGGAATGTTGAAAATTAGCGAACAAATCACCTAAAATAATCTAAATCAGTACTGCTATTTTAAAAGTTTTTACCCCTTTTCTTTCTTAATAGCTATTAAGAAAGTAACAGGTAGATTTTATAAACAGAATGGCTAGCTTTAGCCACCTTTAGCCACCTTTAGCCACGAGGATTAATTAGTAATAATACAAATTTATTACTTGCTTATCTCTTGGCAGGCCCGAGAGGACTTGAACCCCTCCTTGCGGTTTTGGAGACCGCCGTGCTAACCACTGACACTACGGGCCTGTATCTCAAGGGTATTATAGACAAAATCAAAAAAAATTCACACAAAAAACTTACACCAACTCTCAACTCCTGTGAATTGTAGATTTATTTCAAAAGCAACATGACGGCTTCGTATTTAGGTTTAATCACTTTTTTGGATTCCGCAAAACGTAGTTGTTTCCATTTATTTTCTAATTTATTGAGAACAGATTTTTTAGCTTCTACCCTGGAGAGTTTCTCGTAAGTAAAAGCTGTCTGAAAAAGACCCTCTAAATTATTGAAAGCGCTAAGCGTGTCTGCTTCAATTAAAATTTGCGCCTCTAGTGTTTTTGGCTCTATGTTTTGAGAACCCCTGTGCGAGAGGATACATTCCTTAATTATTTCAATTTTATCTTGTGGATAATTGAATTCTTTTAATGGAAGCAAAAATACCGAGACAATCTCTTTCTGTTAAATATAGTATTTTCATTCCCTTGATAGATATCTTAAAGCATCGGAAAGCTGTTTTTCCAACCGTCTAATTCTTTCTGTTGGTTTGCATAATTCATCAGCTTGGCCCTCTTTACTCTTATTAAGTTCTTTTGACCTTATTACGCGTTTTATGGGATTAGTGATTTTCCTTTTAAGCATAGTATTTAAATTGCAGTGTAAATTTACACCTCAAATTACCCAATAACAATATTTCGAAATGTCCGCCAAAAAAATCAGAAGTTTTTTTCTTATGGATTTAATGTTATTAACTGACAAACTACCAACTACTTACTACAAACTAATTTTTCGTGTCCTTGCCTTTGTGTAAGGTGTGTTTACGGCACTGGGGGCAATATTTATTCAAATCCAAATGCGCGTGCGTTTGTTTGTTGCGAGCCGTCAGATAATTATGCCGGTTACAGACTGGACAATACATGGAGGTGTTTACGGATTTACCTTTTTTAGCCATAAGAATAATTTAAAGCTCACCTAAAATACCCAAAGTCTGGAAAAAGACAACAAAAAAGTTCCCACTTTAATTTTCAAATCTTTAACCTATCATCTTAAATCTTTTCTTCGTTACAAACTTTTTTTTTGACTACTAAATGGATGTAAAGCTCTTTGAGTCGGTCTAATGCCAAATGGGCCAGGTCAGATAAAACTTGCCTAAGTTTGCGCAACTTGGCGACCAAATCATTCAGCCGCAAGGCGGAAAAAGAGTAAATTTTCTGATTTTTTTTAATTTCCCGGCACAACTTTTTTTCTTCTCCTTCTAAAACTTTTTTAATCTTAGCCATCATCTGCTGACGATAAATAATTTTACCTTCAATCAACACCGCGTCAGCGGGAACGGTTTGTGTGGTAGTGCCGCCGCCAGTTTCTCTTTTGTGCTTCTCCTTTTCCTCTGCTTTTCCCGTCATAATGCCTTCTTTTCCTTCTATTTCCTCCTGAATCTCTTCTGGTAAATTAACTTTATCAACTTGTAATTCTTCCCCTAAAACTACCTCCGAGGAGGCTCCTTTTTCTTTCTCTAAATTTTTTCTTTCTTTCTCCTTCACAAAAAAAGTATTATTTGACTTAATAATACTCTATCAGGCCAAGAGAAGCAATTGGGGGATAGTAGAATGAAAGTTTTTACCTTATCCAATTAATCTAATATCTAAACAAATTCCAAATTCTAAGCACCAAATTCTAAACAATACTAAATATCAAAATTCAAATGATTAAATTTCAAAACCGCGTTTAGAATTTTGAATTTTGGTCATTTAGATTTGTTTCGGATTTAGGATTTCGGATTTCGGATTTAAAAAAGATTCTGGACAAGCCAGAATGACGGAAAAAAGAAGTTTAAAACAACAGAAAGAAGTTAATCATCGATTTACTTTTCCTCTGCTTATAACTTTATCACTTTATCACTTTATGACTTTATGACTTTATGACTTTATGACTTTATGACTTTATGACTTTATGACTTTCTTATCTCATTCCTTCTACTTTCCGATCAATCAAGTACCCAAATCTTTCAGGAACTAATTTTTTAAGCACTAGTAAGTCTTCCTTGAAAAGTAGGTTGTCGGGGATCTCGGGCAAAATTTTCTGCAAGTAATGCAATTGTTTTTTCCAATCGGATAATTCGTTTATTTCCTGTACAATCTCAGAAATGTTTTTCTTAATTAATTTGTCGACCGCCAGAGCAGATTCGTCCGTAACCGTATCCTTCAAAACCACTAGATTTATAAGATTGCTAGCCAAGATGTCCTTACTATTTAGGTCAGCTTCTTTAAGTGCGGTCATATCAATCGGTTGGGTGTAATCTCTGACTAAGGATAAAGCAATTTTGTCTTGTATGCCCGTTTCCAAGACCGCTAAATCATTCACTTTACTGATTAAGCTCTTGCTTTGAGGGGTAAGCGCTTGCCCATTTAAAACACTTTTAATCTCCGGGAGAAAAGAATTGGCCAGAACCGTGGAAAAACCAGTCGTAATGTCTGTCTTTTCGTCCTCGTTGGGTTGTTGTTTTAAAAGATTAAAAATTGTCTTTAGGCGATTTTGATAACTTAATAAATTATTCCGTGCCTCTATTTTATTACCACGATTTAAATCTTTCAGAGCTTGTAATAGTTTTACATAGACAAAGTCTAGTTTAATAGAAATGTTATCCCAAGTGGCTTTGGGCAAATCAATAATTGGTTGATCTGCTAAAATGGAGGGAATTGCGGTTGTGTTTTTTTCTAGTGTGATTGCCCCAGCTAAAGGCATATTCTTAATTTTAAGCGTGTAGCCTTGAATGCCCTTCGCGGAAGCAATCGCGTTTTTACCTTTATCCAAAGCGGTAATATTTATTTCGGAAGTTTGTGGCTTGACCTCTGTGCCACCTTGACGGTCCACCATCACCTCAAAGATAGAGGAATTTTGACCCGTCACCACGGAATTGGGGGTATTGATTTCCAGCTTGGAAACCTGATCAAGCTTTTCCACAATAAAATTCGCGATCGTGCCTACATTTAAAGAAAGTACAATCACACCTTCTTTAGTACCGGCTGGATCTATCAATACTTTATTAATGGCCACCTCCGTATTTTCCTTCAACACGCTTTCACTTTGGTTGAAAAATTCAATCTTAGCCTCTGAATCTGCTTTGACTTGCACAATATCTCCCACCTTAAGCCCTTCTCGGAAAACAATTTCTTTTGTTTCCAGTGCCCGCACCACGCTCACCTTGCCAAAGAGCACCTCCAGTGTAGCGATAAACTGACTTTTCTCTTTGCCAGCTAAAAGTGGGAGTAAATAGGTCAAGCTAAGGAAACAGATTACCGTAAAAAGCGCGAGCGCCTTACGACTCCAATGTGGAACCCAAACAAAACCTTTCCAAGAGAAAGATGGCTTGAGCGAACTTAATAATTTCTCCTTTAAAATCACGCGCACATAAGCGGGAGGAAGCGCTTTTTCGCTCAATACCTCAATCCGGCGCGCTGTTTTCAATAAATCATTTACTTCTGTATCAGCCAAACAACCGCTTTGTCGTTTCTCCCAACATAAATCAAAAATATCTTCTTTTTTCATGGTTATAAAAAAGTTTAGTTAATCACGCAAGAATAGATGTTCCTGCACCAAAGATAACGAAAAAAGCCTCTTTTTGTCACATTAAAAACTCGTCAGACTTACCCTATTCGAAAGCTTGGTAATTTTACTGCCCTACTCTAAAATGGCAAATGTCAAAATCCAAATATCAAATCAAATCCAAATTATTTAAAAAATTTAGTATTTAGTCATTTAAACATTCATTTGGCATTTGAGCTTTGAAATTTTTCTAGTTAGTTTTAAGTTTTTTGTTAATTGTTATTTGTTACTTGTTAATTGTTTCTCTTCATGTCTCTCCTCTCTTCCACTCTCTACATTTCTCTCGCCTCTCTCTTCAGCCGTCTTTTGGGAGTCTTCAGGGAAAATTTACTGGCTCGTGCTTTTGGCGGTTTGACGGAAACAGGCGCCAATCCGTTGGATGCTTACTATGCCGCCTTTCGCGTTCCTGATTTTATTTACAATTTACTGATTTTGAGCGTAGGCGCGGCCATCTTTGTACCCGTGCTTACTCGGGAGATTAAAAAAAATCAAAAACAGGCTTGGCAACTAACCAGTAATTTGTTTAATCTGCTTTTCGTCGCTTTAATCTTGGTTTCGGGAATTGCTTACTTATGCGCGCCACTTTTAATTCAACTTTTGGGTGTTGGTTTTAGTCCAGAAACTCAACAACTCACTGTGGAGCTGACTCGGATTATGCTGCTTTCTCCGATTTTCTTCGGCTTAAGCAGTTTGGTCGGCAGTCTGCTTTCCGTTTTTAAGAATTTCGTCTCTTACACTCTTTCACCGATTATCTATAATCTGGGGATTATCGCGGGCATCATAATCTTAGTCCCCCACTACGGCGTGTACGGTGTGGCTTACGGCGTGGTCGCGGGCGCTTTTTTACATTTTGCCGTGCAATTGCCCGCCTTGCTCAAACAAGGTTTTAAATATCAATTTGTTTTCAACTGGAAGATTCCCGAATTGCGAGAAATCGTACGGTTAGCCCTGCCACGCTTTTTGGGGCTTTCCGCCACGCAACTTAACCTAGTGGTGGATACCGTAATCGGTTCCACGTTAGTGGCAGGCAGTCTGACTATTTTAAATTGGACTCAAAACCTGCAATTTTTACCGATTGGTTTAATCGGGATTTCGCTCTCCATCACCGCCTTTGTGGCTTTGGCTGATTCCGCCGCTACTCAAGACAAAAAATCTTTTCAAAAAAAGTTGGAGGAATCCATTAAGGTCATCCTTTTTTTAGCGATTCCCGCCACGGTCGGAATGTTTCTACTAAAAACAGAAATTGTAGGGATTGTCCTGAACTATGGCGCTTTCGCGGCTAATTCAGAAAATATTTTGTTGTCCGCGGGCACCCTTGGGTTCTTTAGTTTAAGTTTGGTTTTTCAGTGTCTTTTGCCACTTTTGGCCAAAGCTTTCTACGCCTGGCAAGACACCTGGACTCCCGTGAAAAATACTTTTTGGCAAATTGGATTAAATATCGCTTTTTCTATTTTCTTCGCGAAAATTTTAAATCTGGGAGTGATTGGTTTGGGAATTGCCTTTTCTTTGGCCAGTACGTTTGGCTGTGTTCTTCTAATCTATCAGACACGCCAAAAAATCGCTCCCCTCCCTTGGCGCAATTTTTCCCGTGAAATCGGACAGATGCTTTTGGCCAGCCTCTTAATGAGTGGAGTAATTATAATTTTACTGATTTTAATTCAATCCCTACTCTTAAAATTAGTGCTGGGAATTTTAGGCGGAGCGGCGGCTTATCTCGTGGTTCTCCATCTTTTTCACAATCCCACTTTACTTTCAATGAAACAAAAAATGAGGCAGAAAAGATAAATCTCTCCCACCCCATCAATTTTGTCATTGTCATTTTTATTATTCTTCCCCTAGCAGTCCGTACTGCTCGAGGAGATAGTAGCCTGCGGGGTACCCCATTTTAGGAACAATCTCCAAAAACGGGGAATAGCTTATTACACCTGCTCTGCAGGCACGGGCATAGGGTTTCTGACTCACTTCCTTCGCCACCGCATCCCAATCCGCTTCGGGAGCTTCATCAGGTGGGGGGAAATGTTCATACGCCGCGGCAAGTTGAATTCTTGCCAGAAATAACTCGTCCTTCCCTAGTTTAGGGTTTTTGACATAATCATCCAACATAAGCTGGACAATCGTCACTCCTAGGTAAGGAACGACATCGTAAAAGATGGCGAAACCCCGAGGGTCATTTTCCGGCAGACTCTGGTCGTCTTTTTGAGCAGCATTCAGATCTGCCCATAATGCCTTAATCAATCCAGCTCGATCTCCAGCATTTAACCCCATTACAGGGTAGATCTCGGGGTTAATTCGGAGATCTTTTTGCCCCCCCTCCTGAATTATGGTTGTTGTATCTAGCGGTCCCGCATTAAGGACATCACTAATTGCATTTTGCTGCTCCTGCTTTTGCTTAAAAGAGTCAGGAG
>CAZPDC010000011.1:0-14298 GCA_964585215.1 uncultured Candidatus Peribacteria bacterium | reverse complement strand
TTTGGAAAGACACAGAGGACAACCTTTATGTAGTCAAGAAAATATTGATACCATTTCGTAACAGTGTGATAGTCACTTTAAGAGGAACTACCACGAGAACGAGTGTCGAGGGTGTATTACTAAATAAACTGTTTAATAACTCTACATTTAAAATCACTCTTAAGGGCGCGGATGTTCCTCGGATCTGGGAAGACCATGAAACCAACAAAAAAAGAACGACAAAAAAGCAAAACCAAGTAGGCTATGCAGTTGTTAAATGTCCTCCTCAAAACTAATTAATCTTGGATCTTCCTGTAGGGAACAACGATCGTTGTTCCCTACACATCGACCAACCTGATTAACCTTTTACTGCGCCTAAATTTTCAATATCCAATTCCCACGCTAAAATATTATTTTCAATATACTGACGCACTTTTTGCAAAGATTCATCACTACGAATGATGTGATCATAAAATGATTTTTGCCACGCAAAATCATAATCATTAAAATTTTTCCGAATTTCACGCGTAACGGTTGATTTAAATTGCGAGATGATTTTTGGTAATAATTGCATATTGCGATTTCCTCGTAGGGAACAACGATCGTTGTTCCCTACATCAATACGATTATTTTCAATAACAATAATGCCATGGAGATGATTCGGCATAACTGTAAATTTATCCAGAATTATTGTCTCAAAATGCTTTGGCATTTCGAACCAAAACTGTTTAACAATCTCTCCATATTTATTCAAAATCATTTTTTCATTTTCTATTTTTCCAAAACGTTCAATCCTGTCTTCAATACAAATGGTGACAAAATAATAACCATTGTGGCTGTAATCATAATCTTTTAAACGTAAATTTTTTCTTGTTCTAATAACCGACATATCGTTTTTATACAAATGGGAACAACGATCGTTGTTCCCTACATCAATCCACCGGTTTTACCAGTGGAAACATCACGCATTCTCGCACGGGTTTATCTTCTAGAAACGAAAACAGTCTCTCGGAAATACCGAAACCGGAAGTGGGCGGCATACCATGCTTTAAAGCTTCCACAAAATCTCGATCATGCATTTGCGCCTCCGCGTCCCCTTTTTCACGCAAGCGCGCCTGTTCTTTAAACCTTTCTTCCTGATCCAAAGGATCGTTCAACTCTGAATAACCGTTACCCATCTCGCTCCCCGCCAAAATCACCTGAAAACGTTGAACGGTCTTGGGATTTTCTGGATCCCTTTTAGCCAAAGGCGAAACTTCCACGGGATGACCGACTAAAAAACACGGTCCCGCGATTTTTTTGCGGCACTGCTTCCATAAAAGATCAATCAAACGATGTTTGGTGAGCTTGGGATCAAAATTAATTTTAAGTTCTTTCAATTTGGCTTGCAGGGAACAACGATCGTTGTTCCCTGTACCTTCCTTGGCACCGGCAATTTCAAAATCCAATTCTTTCTGAATAGTTTCCGCGTAGTCAATCCGTGGCCAAGTTTGGTTAAATTCCACTTCAAACTCACCGATTTTAAATCTGGTTTTACCGAAAGTTTTCTTGGCTACATATTTATACATTTCTTCTACGAGCCGCATAGAATCTTCAAAGTTGGCATACGCCCAGTAATACTCCATTTGAGTATAGTCCTGCAAATGTTCACGACTCATTCCTTCATTGCGAAATTGACGGCCAATCTCAAAAGTTTTTTCAAAACCCGCCACCATCAACCGTTTCTGCCACAGTTCCCCCATAGAGATTCGCAGATACAAATCTAGATCCAAAGCTTTATGGTGAGTGACAAAAGGATCGGCATCCGCGCCTCCCGCGGTAACCTCCAAAACCGGCGTCTCCACTTCCAAAAAACCCTTTTCAGTTAAAAACTCGCGAAAGCTTTGCCAAAAAAGATTTTTTCTTACGAACATCGCTTTTAATTCCGGGTGCATCACAAAATCCAGATAGCGTTGGCGATAACGCAAATCTTCATCCTGTAAACCGTGCCATTTTTCCGGCAAAGGCAACAGCGTTTTTGCCAGCAGAGTAACCTCTGTCACAAACAAGGTAATTTCGCCGTGTTTAGTCTGAAACAATTCTCCCCGCGCGCCGATAAAATCACCGCAATTAATTAGTTTGCGCGCGAATTCATCAGAGCTAATTTTTGCCCCTGAACGTAAGCCGGCCACTTCAAATTTATCTCTTACGAAAGCAAGCTGTATTCTGCCACTTTCATCCTGCAACTGCCCGAAGGAAAGTCGGCCATGTTCCCGAAAAGTCATCAGTCTTCCCGCCAAAACCACTTTGGCGCTGGCCTTTTCCATTACCTCTTCAGACTCGCGCAATTTAATTTTCACGGCTTCTTCCAACGCCTCCGTGATTAAGGTTTTACCTTCAAACCGAGGAGGGTAGGGGTCAATCCCCAGTTCCCTAATTTTTTTTAATTTTTCCAACCGTTCCTGTTCTTCCGAAAGATGCATACAGTTTATTTTAAGAAATTGTCGGCTATATTATAGACACCGTCTAACGCTTATCAACCTAACATGAGTCGCATTTTAATCATCGGCAATACGCCCTTGCCTTTTGAAGACAACATCGCTATTCAACCGGCGGCCGGTTTTCGGACATGGCAGTTTCTAAAACCTCTCCTCGAAGCGGAACACGAAGTAAAAGTGGTGGGGATTTATGATAAAGAGCATTATGGGAAAATTCAAAATTCAAAATTCAAAATTCAAAATTATGGAATTAAGGGTGAAAAAGTGGAAAAAAAATCTTCGCGACTAAAAAAAGAATTACAACAAATTCATGATCAATTTCAACCCGACTGCGTGATTGGAGTAAACACCCTCCCTAGTTTTTACGCTTGCCAACTTAAAACCGACCGACCGATTTGGGCAGATCTAAACGGCTGGATTATGGCGGAAGCCGCCAGTCAGGCGGAAGTAGCGCAAACCAACAGCTATTTGCCCCACTACTGGCACCTAGAAAAAACTATTCTTAAACGCGCGGACCAGTTTTCTGTGGTTTCCGAACATCAAAAATGGAGTCTTTACGGAGAACTGGCCAGTTTGGGTAAATTGAATCAAAAGACCGCTGCCTTTGAATTCGTCCATCACATTCAAAACGCGCAAGACTACACTTTAAAAACAGGGGGTAATAAAAAGAATGTCACTTCAATCAGGGGAACATCTTCCTCTGCCCCCTTAATAAAGGGGAGATTAGAAAAAGAACTTCTCTCCTCCTTGCCAAGAGAAGATGGAAGGATTGAATTTTCTTCCCCCCTTGCTAAGGGGGGACTGAGGGGGATCTGTGCTCCCGACGATTTCGTTGTCCTCTTTTGCGGCGGCTATAACACCTGGGTGGACACCAACACTCTTCTGCAGGGTTTAACCCTTTGCATCAAGAAAAACCCAAAAGTCAAGTTCGTTTCCACGGGCGGAACGATTCCCGGCCTCGACGAAAACACTTTCAAAAAATTTAATCTACAAGCTACCAGCTACAAGCTACCAACTAGCTTCATCTTTCTCGGCTGGATTGATTACCAATTAATTCCCCAACTCTACCGCGCAGCGGATCTGGGCATCAACATTGATAAGCCCAATATTGAAACTTGGACTGGCGCGCGCAATCGTCTAAACGAAATGATGAAATACGGCCTGCCCGTACTCACCAGTCTCGGCAGTGAAATTAGCTATGATATTTTTAATCATCAACTGGGCTTGACCTTCTCGCAAAAAAATCCCCGCGACTTCGCGGATAAAATTCTTTGGGCCGCGGAGCATCCGACCGAACTCAAACAATTCGCCCATAAAGCTCTGCTTTACGCTAAAAAATATTACAGCCCTGAATATACTACCAAAGCACTGCAAAACTGGGTCAAAAATCCAACTCACGCTCCCGACTTCGGTCAAAAAATTAGCCTAGAAAAAATCGGTTGGCAGAGCGGCCTTAAGTTAGCTCTAAAAAGTCTCAAACAACGCGGCCTTAAGGGCACTTGGCAGAAGATTAAAAAGAACTGGAGGAGGATCTAAAAAAATTCTAATTTCTAATTGACCTAATTTCTTCAGTTCCTTCGTTTCTCGGTCTGTCATTCCGACTTGTTCGGAATCTCTACGACAGATTCTGGACAAGCCAGAATGACGCAAGAAAGGTCTTTTTCTTCTTTATAACTCCATCACTCTATCACTTTCTTCTTCTACTCTTCATAATCTGCAATTTCCCTCACTCATTGCGCTTGTCGTTCGTCTATGTAAAATAGAAATGCTTTTAATCTATTCTTCTTGAATCGTAAGCTTCTTTTAATCCTCGGTGTCGTCGCTTTCTTGGCGATCATTATCACTCCCCTCCTTTTGGGAACTCTTTTTAAGCGTCAACCTAAAAATCTGGAAGGTATTCCCAGGCAAAGCGCCAAACCGTTAGTTGTTTGGAATCTGTTCGACCCTGAAGACGCCTTCACGGGCGCGATTCAACAGTACCAAACCAACCATCCCAATGTGCGCATTGAGTATTTACAATTTAACAATCTTAAAGAATACGAAAATTTACTTTTAAACCAACTCGCGGAAGGAACCGGTCCTGACGTGGTTGCTCTGCAAAACAGCTGGTTTCTAAAATACCGCAAAAAACTCTCACCTTTGCCCACCGGCTTACAGCAAATGAGCACCGATCGCTTTCGTCAAACTTTCGTGGGCATCACCGCGGACGATTTGATTTTAAAAGATGAAAGTGGCAAGGAGCAAATTTACGGCGTGCCCCTCTTTGTGGACACCTTGGCACTTTATTACAATTCCAGTCACTTCCGCGATTACGTTCCCACCGCCACCGCGCCAGCTTCTACTTGGCTGGAAATTACCAAACAAGTACAAAAACTCAACCATCCCGATAACAGCTTTGAGCGTTTTTTAATCAGCGGACTAGCCGCGGGACGCGCGGACAACCTGCGTAACGCGTTACCTTTTTTGTACCTGCTTTTTATTCAAAACAAAACCCAGCTTTTCACGGAAAATTTGCAGTCCGTGGTTTTAGACACTCAACAAGGACTCGACCCTCTTACTCAAGAATCTTTTTACCCCGCGCTGAACGCGCTTAAATTTTATACCAGTTTCGCCCTGCCGGACTACGCGCATTACGCTTGGAATGATTTAATCACCCGTCGTACTCCTCAAGAACTGGAATTGGGGGTTTTCGCCAAAGGACGCTTAGCCATGATGACCGGTTTTTCTTCCGACTACGAAAAGATTAAAGAAAGCATTAATCAAAAAAAACAAGGCGGCGTTTCCAGTATGAATGTTTCCGACATTAAAATCACTTCCATCCCTCAACTTACCCGCGAAGGACGCGACGCTTACGCGGAATATTTCCCCTTAGCTGTTTCTCGTAATAGCACTCGGAAAGAAACCGCTTGGGATTTTGTCCTTTTCCTTTCTCAACGAGAAAACGCGCAAAATTATTTTCTCAAAACTCACAAACCCACCGCGCGACTGGATTTGGTGGAAGAACAAAGCCAAGATCCCATCTACGGTATCTTTGCTTTACAAGCCAGTTTTGCCAAAAGTTTACCCGTTTTAGACAGCTCCGCTTATCAAAAGATTTTCACTGAAGCCATTAATTCTATTATAGAAGGCCGCCAAACTCCCCAGGACGCTTTGCGCATCGCGCGCGGCAAACTCCAATGTGTTTTAGATCAGTTTAATAATATCCCCGGCAAGCTCGGGACCGATTGTTTTAACCAAGCCAAACTAGACTAATTGCTCTTGACCATATCTAACTTACTTTTAAAATAGCGCTACCCTTATTGTTCTCTAACTAGAAAGGAGATTTCACATGACTTATTACATTAAAAACCGCCAGGCGAGTAGCGGTCAAAAAGGTTTACGTGTGGCCAAAACTGAAGGTGAAAATAATGATCATCTGATCAGTCGTTTCAAAAAAAACATCCGCGCCGCGCGCATCGTGCAAGAACTCAAGCAACAACGTTTCTACCATAAAAAACTCACTAAAACAGAGATTAGAAATCAAGCCATTATGCGCAAGCAATATCGCAAAAAAAGAGCCCAAGAAGCGTATATGGAGTAATTAACACGAGTGTGAATTATTCTCACAACATCCCCACTTACATCGGAAAACGCTGTGGACATGTTTTTAATATCCAATTTTCAATTCCTAATTTCCAATGAATGGCCAATTCTAAAAAGTTCATTTTAATTTACCAAGTTTATCGTACAGTTCCTCTAATGTTTCGAACTCAACAATTTTATCTGCGATTTTTCTCATAAAAGTAGTACCGATCCCCTTTTGAATTGCGAGATAAAATTTTTTCTTTTTTGCGAGAGCATAACCCGCTTCTAGCAACATGCCCTCACTTTTGTCTTTTGATTTTATAAAAGCAAGATAGACATCACTACCCTCTAATTCTTTGAGGGCATATTCTAATATTTGTTGATGGGTGAATTTATTTTCATTAAAAAAATCTTCTTTCCAAAATGAGCAGAAATGACTGTGCCCTGCTTTTTCTAGGCTTTTACAAATCTCATGAATTATTTCTTTTAAAACCCGCGGATCTTCTCCAATAAATCGATAAGATAAAAATACTTTCATAATCGTATTTTGAATTTTTTCTACGCTAAAATCTAACACCTATCATCTAAAACCTACCATCTATTTCTCTCTATCCGTGTAATCTCTCACAAATACTGAAATCGCTGTCATCACGGGGATCGCGAAAATCACGCCCAAAATACCAAAAAGCTGAGCACCGATCAGCATCGCCATCACTATAACCAAGGGGCTGATCCCTACCGCGCGGTTCATAATCATGGGCACCAAAATATTATTTTCCAATTGTTGAATAATGATGTAAAGAATAACTACCCACAGGATCATCCAGGGAGAAAGGTTGGCCGCGATTAAAACCGCTGGAACCGCTCCCAACACCGGCCCAATCACGGGGATAATCTCAAAAATGCCCGCCAAAACCGCCAAGGTTTCTTTGTATTCTATATTTTCGGTTAAGAAACTTAATATCCAGAGACCTAGATAAGTGGTAATCGCCACGGAAAGTATCAAAAGCAACTGTCCCCGCACCCACGCGCCGATTTTCTCCTGCAACGCCACTGTCTTCAAGGAAAAATACAAACTATAACGATGGGGCAAAAGCGATTTTAAAAACTTTTTAATCGCGGCTTTGTCCGTCACCATAAAAAAGGTCAAAACCAACACCAAGGCCGCGTTGAAAATACCGTTAAAAATCGCCGCCAGTGCCACAAAGGAATTTTTCGCGATATTCTGCAGTTGACTACCCCAAGCGTTAAAAATATTTTGTAGCTGGGATGCCAACGTTTCTTTATCAATCGTCTGAATGGTTTTTTCAATGATCGCCCGCAGTCTTTCGCCCAAAAAAGGAATATCAACTTCTCGATTGGAAAGCACATTTTCCACGATACCCTTGATATTATTCGCCAAAGTGATGAGCTGATCAGACACCAGCGGCACCAACGAATAAATCACCAGCGCGAAAATCACCAGAATCACGAAGTAAACCAGAATCACGGAAAGCGCGCGGGGAATTTTTATTTTTTCCAGATGATCCACGAAGGGACTCAAAGCCGCCGAAATCATCAAGGAAACAAAAATTAGCACCACAATACTTTTGAGCGTGTAAACTAGATAAACCGCCAAAGCAATTCCCAAAATCGCCAAAGTCGCCCGCACCACGCTCTCCACGGAAATATCTATGCGAATCCCGTCCGATTTTTCCGCTTTTAATCTTACTCGTCCATTCTCCTCTTTATGCGCCTCATTTTTGATTTCTTCAATGCGACGTTTCAGGTCGGTCATCTTATCCACCGTCCGGTCAAACAGTCGCGAAGTGGTTTTAAAAATCTTGCCCATTGAATTTAATTTACAAAGTCATTATATGAATAATCACTCAAAATAAAATTAAAATGTATTTTCTCTAATCAGCTAAAAAGCTACAAGCTAAGAAGCTAAGAAGCTATTATATTCACCTGAATTACGTTTACAATCACCCACGAAAGTAACGCGATCACCAAACCGACTAAGGCATTCGTGATCGTCTTTTTGCCCGCGCCTTTTTTGGCATCGTTGAAACCGGCGAAAATATACTGGTAACCTCCCACGATCACCATAATCACGCAAATCGTGCCAATAATCCCCAGCATAAAATTCGCCACCCAAAGAATGTAATAGGGGATATCCGAGAGGGCAACCTGGCCACAAACAATTTTTTGTCCGTAATCAAGACTACCTTTGTTTTTATCACTACAATCAAGATTAGCATTCTCCTTAGGAATAGGGAGCAGGGTATTGCTATCTTCTGCCAGACTTAATGTCGGCCACAAGCAAAAAATCAGGCCCAATCCCACGATTACTAAAGAAATTATTTTGCCGATTTTGCGCATTGTTTATTCTCCTTCGCCAGAATACTCACACTTTTTAAAGTTGGAGTAGGGTGGCAAAAGCATTAAAGGATTAAATAAATTAACGACAGGCTTCGAAGAATTCATTTTAAACTAATCCAATTATAGCAAAAAAACAGGCTAGATTAAATTATTTTTAACTAGTGGTACGCCTCCACTAAAGCTACGGCGGACTGCACTTCACTAGGCTGCTCGCTTGTCTGGCAAAGCCAGCCAAAGCTTTCATCCTTCGTAGTACTACGGAGAATGGACGCAGAGTGAAGGCTGGTGGGTCAGCAGGGATTCGAACCCTGGACCTTAGGCTTAAGAGGCCTCTGCTCTACCGACTGAGCTACTGACCCACAACATTATTCTAATTGTAAATTTATTTTAAAATCTTCCTTCAGGGAAGCCGACTGTCCCGCACCGCGTAAGGTGCGGGATGGCACTTTGCTAACTGTCCGCCTCTGGCGGAACAGAGCAAAGGCTAAAGCTACTGACCCATAGTCAAATCGCCTTATTACTATATTCAACTTTTCTCTTTGGACAACCTTAAAGAATGTTGAAAGAGTATTGACAACAGTCCTTCTCCTTCTAAGCTTGAGTTAGCTTATTTTTAATTATCTCACTATGCTGTGCAACTGCGGCAAAGGAGCTCGCGTCTTCAAAGGCATCGTCCTTTTGGTGTTGGGTGTCATGTTCTTGCTCCACACCCTTGGATTCGTGATTTTCCCCATCGCCACTTGGTGGCCACTTTTTCTGATTATGATCGGCATTGTTTGTTTAGTAGGCTGCAATTGTAAAAAATGAATTCATTTGTCATTTCCCCCTGATAAGGGGGAAAGAGGGGGTTTGAGTTTTTTTGTACGCGTTTTAGTTCACTGCAAATCCCCCCAACCCCCTTTATCAAGGGGGCGTTTTTGATGTTATCTTTATCAAGAGAACTTAGTTTTGAAATAATTTTGCGTATTCTTTTGTCATTTTTTCCAGAGAAATTTTGTGTTTCACTAGCTCAAATCCGGATCTAATTAGCTTCACTCTAAAAGAATCATCGTGATGTATTTTTAAAATAGCAGTACTTAATACTTCCACATTCCCTGCCGGCACTACCAAAAGTTCTTGGCTTTTAATCAAATCGGTCAGACCAAACTGATCCGTGAGCACTACCGGCACTCTCATCGCGGACGCTTCCGCCGCGATCAGACCAAAAGTTTCTTGTTCTGTGGAAGGTAAAACCAAAACATCGATAGAATTATAAAATTGTCGCACCTGTGCTTGATTCAACTCTCCTAAAAATTCTACTCTAGATTCAAGCTCCAGTTTTTTTGTCAGTTGAATTAAATTATTTCTTTCGGGACCATCACCTGCTACAACAAAAACAGCTTGGGGAATTTCACGCGCGATTTTTGCCGCCGCGTGCAAAAATAAATCAATGCCTTTTTCCGGCTTGAGCCGCGCGAGTGTACCGACGATACACCGCGGCGGTGTAAAGCATTCTACACCGCGGCGGTGTAATGAGGATAATTTTTCCTTATACCTCGGACTAAAAAACTCCGTATCTACTCCGTTATAAATCACCTTTAAATTTTTAATTCGCATTTTTTCTAGATCTTTTTTAAGCAAGCCTGAAACACAAACCACCATGGCGAAACGGGAACAAAAACAATACCAAAAAAGGTAAGGATTTTTTGTCCACCAACGTCGCACCCTTTCGTGTTCTATCCAAAAAACGCGGTAACCCAAAAGTCGCGCCAAAAGAGTTAGACTTAACTTCTCTCCAAAACTTAACATGTAAATAGTGTCATATTTTTTCATCTTGCCAGCCAGTAGCCACCAGCTACCAACTACCAATTGGTAAGGTAAAAATAATAACCAACTTAACACGGCTAGTTTTGACACAGGCGGCTTGGGCCACCAAATCTTTCGGCAATTCCAATGTCTCTTTTGAAATTCTTGTAATAAAATCGGACAAGTAGAGATCAATTTAAATTGAAAACCTAATCGTTTAAGCCGTTCAAATAGTGCAAGTGTGTGCGTTTCCAGTCCGCCGAACTCACTGGCATAAGGAAAACGGGTGATGAGAATACGCATTTGTCTCAATTAATAGTACGAATTTCAGAGTAAAGCTTTGGACTCAATATTTCGTAGTAAGTTGCGGTGAATTAAAACAATCTCTCGTCCTACGTAGTCTCGTCCTGGCGGGACGAAGTAGGATTAAAAAACACACTACTTTTCCGCTAACTGGTTGTAGTTTTCCGCAGCCAAACGACCAAGCCAACTTTCTTTATCCAATAGATAGGTTTTTTGATAGGCTTCCATCGCCTCCCTTTTTCGAGTAGCGATTTCATAAAGATCCCCTTGAGCAAACAAACCTAATTGATCAATAGCGGTCAACTCAACAATCTGGTCTGTTTTCTTAGTTTCAACTTGTCTCAACTGCCACCATTTTTGCAGAATCTGTCCCCGGCCATCCTGCGGGAATTTCTCCACAAAACGCTCTATGAAACGATGTGCCCGTTCATTTTTTTCGAGCAATTTTAAATTCAAGACCACAACTTTAAGCATCAACTCCGCGTCCGCGTAATCCCGCTCCACCAAAAGCTTGGTGTAACACTTTTCCGCTCCACTGTATTGCCCGAAATGAAAATAAAGTTCCCCTAGTTTTTGACATACATCCTTGAATTTTTGGCTACCCTCCAGATAAACCAGTTCAAAAAATTTCAAGGCCTCTTTTTGATCTTTTAAGACGAGGGCGATTTCGCCTAAAAAATACTGGGTCTCTAGGTGTGAGGGATCAAGCTCATAGGCTTTATTAAAAGCTTCCCGCGCTTCCGTAAACCTCTCTAAAAAATAATAATTATAGCCCAAAAGCACCCACGCGTCCCGATAATCCGGCTTTTCCGCTAAAACTTTTTTCAGTTTAAAAATCGCTAATTGATTTTCGCCCGCTCCCGTCAGACTACGTGCCAAAAGTGTTTCCAGATAAACGGGTTGCCCATCGGAAAAAGCTTCAAAACTGCGGTAATTTTCCGCGAAACTTTGTGCTAATTGTTTTGCCGCAAATTCTCCTTCTACCGCCAGAAGTTGTTTAATTAAATTTTTAGCTTCCGTGTGAAATCCAAAATAAACATCCAAAAGCAAACGACAGTACCAAACCTCTTTGGTAGAAGCAGAATTTTTAAGCAAAGTATTGGTCTCTTCCCACTTACCTAAATTTAAATAACTTTTCGCTAAGCCTAAACGGTAAGTAGGATTTTGAGGGTCAAAACCAACCAGCTTTTGGTAAACCTCTTCCGTAAGTTGATATTGATGCACCAAAAAAGCCACCTCCCCTACTTTGGAAAGTAGAATACGGTTGTTGGGAGATTTTAAAAGCGCTTCACGATATTTTTCTAAAGCCGTCTTAAAATCACTTTTAGAAAAAGCTTCTTCTCCCTGTTTCACTAATTCCTGCCAAGAGAATAAGCCTTGTCTTAAAAACTTGCCTCCTTGCTCTAAAAGACGTCCCGTGGTACCCGCGCGCCAAAAACTTTTGAAAGGATTAGCGCGGTTAGGAAAAACCTGGTTATATCCAAAAAAAACACCCAAAAAGATTAAGAGTACTACTAACACGCCACCACCAAGTGCTTTTTTATTCATCAGAAAATATTTTATTCCATTAGTCAAAGAAATTATAGTCTTTCTCGCTTTTAAATCAAGCGCACTAAAGGGGTTTTCGTTGTTTTGAAGACACTTGTTCGGTATAATACTAAGATAAACTTAATTTAATGGATCTAGTTATTCCTACAGTGAAAATTGGTGCCAAGACGACTTCTGTCCCCATAGAGACAGAAAAAATCACCCCCGCTAAAAAATCTTTCTGGCGAGAGCTTTTGGGTTTAAGTCCTCGCTTAGAAAAACCTGTAGTACCTCACCCCACGGTAATTAAGTTTGTTCATCCAGATTCTAAAAGCACTGGTCAGGAAAAGGCTGATAAGTTGGCCATACAAGAGGCGGAAAAAATCTATAGCGCCGGTTTGGTTTCCGTGAAAGATCTCATCGCACCCTCCTCGGTCAAACTCGAAACAGACAAACTAAATTTAAGCGGTATTTATTCCCGCAGTTTTTTTGTTTTTGATTATCCCCGTTACATTGAAGCTAATTGGCTTTCACCCATCATTAATTACGATTCTTCTTTTGATCTTTCCATGTTCGTTTATCCCATGGATTCAGCCAAGATTATGAAATATCTGCGTTCTAAGGTAGCCCAAATTCGCGCTTCTATTTCAATCAACGCGGAAAGAGGCAAGGTGCGAGATCCAGCGCTCGAAGCGGCCTTACAAGATGCCGAAGAGTTGCGGGATTCACTACAAAGAAGCGTGGAAAAGTTTTTTCACTTCGCCCTCTATTTCACGATTTACGCTGAAGACGAACAAAAACTTAATAAAATTTCCAAGCAATTCGAGACACTCCTGGGCGGCAAACTGGTTTTAACTAAACCAACTAATTTACAAATGGAACACGGTTTTAACGCTTGTTTGCCACAGGCTACGGACGAGATTGGCGTTTTCCGCAATATGAATACTGGACCGCTTTCTTACGCTTTCCCTTTTTCTTCCAGTGATCTGACTTCCAATGAAGGTGTGCTCTATGGACTCAACCGACATAATGACAGCTTGATTATCTTTGACCGTTTCAATCTGGAAAACGCGAACGCAGTGATTTTAGCCAAGTCCGGTGCTGGTAAATCTTACGCGGTAAAGTTGGAAATCTTAAGAAGTCTAATGTTTGGCACCGACGTAATGGTCATTGATCCTGAAAATGAATACGAAGCCCTTTCTAAACAAGTAGGCGGTATCTATCTACGCGTTTCTTTAACTTCAGATAAAAGAATTAATCCTTTTGATCTGCCTGCCAAGATTGAAGGTTCCAATCTAAAAACCGGTAACATTTTACGCTCTACTATTATCACTCTGCACGGACTGATGGCGCTTATGTTGGGCAAGCTGACCCCGCAGGAAGAAAGCATTATGGATAAAGCTCTGATTGATACTTATGCTTTAAAAGGAATTACTTTTGCGACCGATGATTTAAGCAAGGTTGAATCTCCCCTTCTAGATGATCTCTGGAACGTGCTGAAGAATATGGCGGGAGGAGAAGAGCTCGCGCAAAGAGTGGAAAAATTCACCACGGGCAGTTTTGGCGGCATCTTCAATAAACCCACTAATCTTGATTTGGAAAATGGCCTTTTGGTTTTTTGTATTCGCAATCTGGAAGACAAACTACGTCCCATCGCAATGTATATCATCCTCAATTTCATCTGGAATAAAATTCGTAGCCAGCTCAAAAAAAGAATCTTGATTATTGATGAAGCTTGGAATCTGGTCCAGTATGAGGATTCCGCTCGGTTTCTCTACGCTTTAGTGAAACGCGCACGCAAATATTATTTGGGCATTTCCGCGATCACACAAGATGTAGAAGACTTCATCAGCAGTAAGTGGAGCAAGCCGATTATTACCAATTCCTCTTTGCAATTGCTTTTGCGTCAATCTCCCGCGGCCATTGAAACTATTACTCAAATCTTCAACTTAACCGAGGGAGAAAAACTTTTACTTTTAAATAGCGCGGTTGGACAGGGTTTGTTCTTCGCAGGCAATCAACACGTCGCTATCCAAATCATCGCTTCTTATAATGAACATCAAACCATCACCACCAACCCGGAAGAAATTTTAACACAAAGAAAGAAAGAGGAAGAAAAAGAAGAGTAATGAATAATAGCTGATTAGCTTGTAGCTTGTAGCTTTTTAGCTTCTTAGTTTTTTATTCTTCGGTTCTTTTGTTTCAGTGTTTCGGTGTTCTAGTGTTCTTTGTTCTAGTGTTCCAGTGTTCGGATCATACGCTTTTTCCTTTGAGAAAGTTTTGAGCTAAATTATTTAATCAT
>CAZPDC010000010.1:8176-14343 GCA_964585215.1 uncultured Candidatus Peribacteria bacterium | reverse complement strand
TCTCCGGTCTCCTCTTTCTCCTCCTCGGTCCGTCGGGATCAGGGAAGGGGACGTTGGGTGAATTGCTTTTAAAAAAACACCCTGAAATTAAACGGCTGAAATCTTACACCACGCGCCTTAGACGCGAAGATAAGCGGAGCGACGATTTTTACTATTTTATCAGTGAAGCGGAGTTTGAACGAAAAATTCAAGCAGGCTTTTTTCTAGAATGGAAACGAGTGCACGCGGAACATTGCTACGGCACGGGCAAAGCAGAAGTTTTAACAGATTTAAAGCAAGGTAAATTGTTAATGAAAGAGATAGATATAGAAGGCTATAAGGAATTGTTAAAAACGGAAATTAAAGACAAGCTGGTTTCCATTTTCTTTGTTCCGCCGGAAGGTGAGGAGTTAGCGCGGCGGATTATGGGACGGGGGAATATAGATGAAACAGAACTAGCACGCAGATTAGCTAGCGCCCAAAAAGAACTTGCTCAAAAAGACCTCTGCGATTACCTGGTGTCTACCAGTGGTCGTAGTGTGGAGGAAAGCTATAAAGAAGTGGAAGAGATAATACAGAAAGTTATGAAGTGACTTGTCCTGCACCGAATGGTGCTGGGAGGGAGTGATAAAGTGGTGGAGAAAAAGAATCAGTAGAAAAAAATAACGAAACCCAAAAAAGCGCCATAAAAAATGGGTTTAGTTGAGTAAAAAAGAAGAACCTATATACTAAATTAGTAAATTTCGTTCGGGGCTCGTCTAATGGTAGGACAGTGGACTCTGAATCCACTAATTGGGGTTCGATTCCCTGGCCCCGAGCCAAATTAGCACATCCTATTAGCTGACTAATAAATATTGCCGCGGAAACCAATATCCAAAATAATGTTTTCCGGCTGGGTCTTTTGAAAAATGATTCTAATTTTGCCCACTCGACAGCGGTATAGATCCTTGGTGCCGGCTAATCTTTTTAAATCTAAGGTTTTTAGTTCATTAGCCGCGATTTTGGCAATTACAGCCAAAAGCGCTACGCGCAGATCTGGGTTAAGTTTGCGTAGAAATTTAACGTATTTTTCCATGCGCGTGTTTTAGTTTTCGCAAAAGCGTGCTGGCTGGAATGCCCAGAGGAAAATTAAGACCGAAATTTTCCTCATCTAATTCATAATAAACTTCTTCGGTAAAAGGTTTGATTAAAAGTCCCTGAGGAGTTTCCTGCGCGATAAAATGCGAAGTGGCACAATCTTCACGAAATTTTTTGGGTAAAGTGATTTGTCCTTTGCCAAACATTTTTAAGGTTTTAAACATTTCTATAAAATATAGGATTACTAGAATTAGTATAAACGGTTAATGAAAATAAAACAAGTCCTTGAAAAAACAATTAACATTTGACAGGTGACAATGGGGCGGTAGATTTTTAGTTTGAATAAATTTCTGTCATTCCAGCTTGTCTGGAATCCCTACGACAGATTCTGGACAAGCCAGAATGACAGATTCCTTTTTCTTTCCCTACTGATTTTTCTTATAACCCAACATTTTTTCAAACGATTTATTGTATGACCCGTGACAATTAACAAAAAATTTAAGGCGCATCAACATCTACCCCCCTGATAAAGGGGCTGGGGGGTTTGAGTTTCTATGTACGTATTTTTGTTGGTGCATTAGATCAATGCAATTTATTTGGAGTTATTAAATAACATTGAGATGAATTATTTACCAACATCTTAAATCCCCCCAACCCCCTTTATCAAGGGGGCGAGAAGGGGCATTTCCTTTATCAAGGGGGCGAGAAGGGGCATTTCCTTTATCAAGGGGGCTTTATGAAGGAAGTTTATTTCCTCAAAGAAAAAATCTGGTGATCCTTTTTTTCAGTTCATCTTCTTCAAGACTTGAATATTCTTGCATAATTTTTACTTTTGTATATCTTTAAACTTAAAAGACTTATACCCCTTCGCCTTTTTAATTCCGATTTTTTGAAACAAGAAAATTAACTATTTTGATCAAGCTCTAAACAAAAATTAATTTTACGCTTCGGGGTATTATACGGAATTTATATCTCAAATGGAGTATATATGCGATGCGTTGAAGAGGCGCTCAAGCGATTATCAAAATATTTAAAGCCTACCGCCGAGCCCACAAAAGAAACTTCAGAATTAGGAGAGGTTAAAAGATGGCTTAGTGAAAAAGTCAGAAAACAATGTCATTTTGATCCTTCCTTGTCGGATGAAGACAACCCAAAAAACCAAAGACTAGAGAGAAAAGAAGAATAAAAGGAATTTGTTCTGAGCCTGCCTGTAGTGAGCCTGTCGAACCGTCGAAGGATAATTATAAAACAGTAGCGGTAATTATTCTTACAAGATTTTTTCTAATCAGCTAAAAAGCTACAAGCTACAAGCTAACTAGATATCTAGATTCTGCACGCTTTTGGCGTGGGTTTGAATGAATTTTTTGCGTGGTGGTACCTCACTACCCATCAAAACCGTGAAAATATGATCGGCTTTTTCCGCGTCTTCCAGGGTGACGCGGTACATCTGACGGGTAGCGGGATCCATCGTGGTTTCCCAAAGCTGTTCCGGATTCATTTCGCCTAAACCTTTATAGCGTTGAATATTTTGAGGATCAATTTGTTTGTCCGCGCACATTGTTTCTTTTTCCTCGTCGCTGTGCACGTACCAAAATTCTTTGCCTTTGCTTAGCCGGTAGAGTGGCGGTTGAGCGATATAAATGTTGCCATTTTCAATCAAATGACGCATATGCCGGAAGAAGAAAGTGAGGAGCAGAGTGCGAATATGCGCACCGTCCACGTCGGCATCGGTCATGATAATAATGCGTCCATAGCGCAGGCGCGTCAGATCAAATTGTTCTCCGATGCTCGTGCCAAGCGCCACTATGAGTGCCTTGATTTCCATGTGAGAAAGAAGTTTGTCCAGCCGTGCTTCCTCCGTGTTTAAGATTTTTCCCCGCAAGGGTAAAATAGCTTGGTTCTCACGGTTGCGCCCTTGTTTGGCGGAGCCGCCCGCGGAATCACCCTCCACCAGATAGAGTTCACAGCTTAGAGGATCTTTAGAAGAACAATCTGCCAGCTTACCGGGCAAGGTCATACCTTCCAAAGCGCCTTTACGGATCACAGTTTCCCGCGCCGCGCGCGCGGCGATGCGCGCCCTAGCGGAGAGACAAGCTTTCGCGATAATCTCTTTGGCGGAAGCGGGACTTTCTTCCAAAAACTGGCTGAATTTTTCATTAAACACGGTTTCTACAATCCCTTTGACTTCCGGATTGCCGAGTTTGGACTTGGTTTGTCCTTCAAACTGGGGATTTTTCACCTTAATTGAAACTATGGCCGTGAGTCCCTCGCGCACGTCTTCCGCGGTAAGATTTTCATCTTTCTCTTTCAAGACTTCTTGAGAACGCGCGTAGTTATTCAGTGTGCGCGTAAGCGCGGATTTGAAACCCGTCAAATGCATACCACCCTCCGTGGTGTGAATATTATTGGCGAAAGTGAAAATATTTTCCTGAAATTCTTTGGTGTATTGCAGAGCAATTTCCACGTACACCTCGTCTATTTCTTTTTCCAGATAAGTAACACTGCCGATTGTTTCTTTATCTTTATTGAGATGTTGCACATAAGATTTTAGGCCGCCTTCAAAATAAAACCGTTGCCGCTCGCCCGTGATTTCACTCGAAAGACTAATGGTTACGCCCTTAGTAAGATAGGCCTGTTTGCGCAGGCGGTCTAGTAAGGTTTGATAATTAAACACGGTAGTTTCAAAAACTTCCTTGTCGGGCGTGAAAGTGACCTTGGTGCCATGCTTGTCGGTGGCGCCGATTTCCTTAACCTCGCCGAGCGGCTTGCCGCGGGAATATTCTTGCACGTAATGTTTGCCGTCGCGGAAAACATCCACTTTTAAACTGGATGATAAGGCATTTACCACGGATACACCCACGCCGTGCAAACCGCCGGAAACTTTATAACCTTTACCGCCAAATTTGCCACCCGCGTGCAGAATGGTCATTACGGTTTCTAGCGCGGATTTTTTGGTTTGCTTGTGTTTTTCCACGGGGATACCGCCGCCGTTGTCTTCCACGGACAGGCTGCCATCTTTGTAGATTGCCACGTCAATCTGATTACAGCGTCCCGCCATGGCTTCGTCAATGGCGTTGTCCACCACTTCCCAGGCGCAATGGTGTAAGCCCGATTCTCCCGTGGAACCAATGTACATGCCAGGCCGTTTCCGTACCGGCTCCAAACCTTCTAGAACCTGAATATCATCCGCGGAATAAGAATTGCTCTGATTATTAGTTTTACCTTCAGCCATAATATTTTTTACCGCTTAATTTTAATTAAAAACAGCAAAAAAACAACCTTTTACCCTGTATTACATAGGGTGCGGGGTTATCCCTTGGATTCTGCTCTGCTACTGTTATACTACTACACCACTCCTCTCTGTTATAAAACAATTATGATTGAGAAAATTCGACCAGAGCCCCCAGAAGTTATAAGAAAAATTGGCAACGATAAAGTTGATGAAGTAATCAAAAACACAACCAATCAGATTGAACAAGCTTGTTCGCCAGTTTCATCAGAAACAAGCAGCTTTAAACTGTTTCAATTAAGCCAATCGCCGGAAAAGATAGCCGCGTTGATACCTCAAGCAAGCGTGGCTGAATTTAACGAGCATGATCCTCGCGATGTGCGGCTTTATAAAATCTTATTCAGCTCCATCCGAAGATTTGTAGAACAAAATCTTGGCCTAAATAAATACGCACTACTAACCAAAATTAAAGAACTGGGGAAAGAAAATTTAATAATTGAAAGAAATGAACAAAACTTGAAATATTTTATCTCCTTAGTTTTAAAGGAAATATGGGGAACACAGCAAGAAACGCAAAGATTATTTGAGAGTTTGATGGATTTTAAGTCTAAAACCGGTAGATGCCAGTGGTTAGATCTAGCTCAAGCAGAGTGGATGACCGAAGCTCAACTTAAGGAAACAGTGGTACTTTATGTTACTCGTTTATGTGGTGGGATTTTATCTCTTATGGCAAAAAAATTAGCCATGAACCAGGGTAGTTTATCTACTTATCTGACCACCTCTGGTTTAAGTAGTGAAGTTAGAAAAATCCGAGAATCATTTAATGCTTCCGAGGAAGACAAGTTTAAGGCTAAAGAGTTGATTCAGAAAAAATTTGAAGAGGCGGAGAAAAAAAGCGAACCCGTTCAGAAATTTAAGCCTATTTATCACTCACTTATTGATGATCAAGCTATCGTTATTTCCGAGCATGAGGCAGCCAAAATTTATTACACTTATCAATTTTTCCGCTATCTTAAAGAGCTAAGGGAAAATCTTAAATTAGATGAACTGAAGACAGAAGCAGAAAAGAAAGAAGCTATTATTAATTTCCTGAAATACCCGTATCTGCAAAGACGGGTATCGGCCCTTCTGGTAGACTTAGAGAAATATTATTCCACGTATCGTAATGTTTTATTAGAGAACGAACAGGAGATTGAACAGATTTTGGGATTTAAAATTACCCCTAGGGACTTATCCGATAGAAGGCCGGAAGTGCAGAGATGGATTGATGATCAGACTGGTAAGGTTGAGTTGCCTGGAAAGCTAAAAATTTTGGTCCACAAAGACGGAAGATATGTTTTACTAAATACCAAGATGTATTACTTAAGACTTTCTGGCTTGAGTAAGCTAAAAAAGAAAGAAGCTTGGCTGGTTTTTGAACAGGATAACCAGGGCAATAAGCATGCCTTGTTCTATAAATATGCTGAAGGGAGTGAACAATTGGGGGAATTTAGATATAAGTATCTGATCGTCGAGGGAGGTCAGGTCTTAGCCCAGAGGATCAATGGAGAAAAAACTGCTTATCTGCCGAAGAAAATCATTGGTTAATCAAAAAGTTCTGAACAATTATTTAGCGAAGAAAATCTATTAAAATTTCACAGGAAAATAGCTCTTGCGGACTTAAAATTTAAACCTGTCTGAAAACTTACCAATCAGAGGTAGGGGTTGTTGTTTGCCAGTAGTGGCGTTACTAATGCCAATGATGAGCAATACCAAAGTCCCCAAGCTTAAAATCCAATTGATCGTCCACCAAAAATCGAATGGCATAATCCTATTAACCACATTTAACAATACTACCAACAAAAACAAGACTAAGCCTTGTTTAGTGTGGTATTTCACGAAG
>CAZPDC010000010.1:1429-8076 GCA_964585215.1 uncultured Candidatus Peribacteria bacterium | reverse complement strand
AAGCGGTGAAGTACTTTTTACCATATTAATAATTAAAAAATAGTGATTAAAATTATGGGCTAGTTTTTATGAGATTGACACCCACAGTCTGCCCCTCAATTTCAAAACCAAAGGAATAGATAGTGGTTTCATTACTACCGGCCATTACCATAGCGGTTTTATCCGAGATACTACTTTGTATAATTGGTAGGCCCTTATTAGTAAGTAGTTTGTTAAGCGCACCCAAATCATCTCCAGTCGCCAGACGGGCAATTTTAAATTCCATAATGCTGGAAGTGGTATTTCCAGAATCGTAGCTGTTAGTGGTAATAGAGGTTAATTTTGTTTTGCCGAATATTTTTTCCATAATGTCTTTAGCTTCGTTGGCCGCGGTTTTGGAATTAGCGTCGTAAGTCGCCGCTTCCTCGGTTTCATTATAGTTGTCTTCCGGAGTTTTGGCGGCCTTCTTGGTCTCATCTGCCTTCTGTTGTGCTTCTTCTTGAGCCGCTTCTTTGGCGATCTCTTTTGCTACTTGTTTCTGAATATTTCCGCCTTCGCCGATTAGTTTTTTCAATAAACCGGTACTCACTTCACCTACCTCCTTTAAAATTTGATTAGGGAGCTGCTGCTGACGCCAGCGATTGACACCAAAATACACACCGCCGACCGCGACGATGGCTACCACAACTAGGGTGATAGTTTTTAGATTCATATCTTTTTAATTAAAAACTATCTAACCTCTTTTAAGCCAAATCGTTCACGACTACCCCGTGTTTGTATCAACCCTCTACAAACGATACAATCCACAGAGCTTTACTTGATTACAAAACCCAATGTCTGCATCCGCTTTTCTAAATTATCCATGAAGTCCATACTGCCGACTTTGGCGTTGCAAACATTGTCAAAGTCGTTATCGCTGATTCCGTAATGCTTTTGTAGATCTTCCGCCTTTTTAGTCATACTCAAGGATGCTGTTATGTCATGCTTAACCTCCATTAACTGGACTGCCCAAAACTGATGAGCTATTACATCTATGCATTGTGTGTCGGTAACTTTGCCGGTGGCTTCTGGTGTGGGCTGTTCGGATTCCGGCTTCTGAGTTTCTTCCCCTACGCCTGAAGTAGCTGGAATGGTAGTATCTTGAACTGTAGTTTTCTGGCTGCAACCAGTACTTATTAAAATTAAGACACTGCTTAAAAAACACACGGTTCCCAAAGATTTCTTGTGCATAGTTATTTATTAAACCAAGAGAACTTTAACTCTGATTTTAATTAAATCAAATTTAATAGGTCACATCTAAAAACGCTTTATAATTATTATTCACAGAAAAAGTCATGACCAAAAAATATCCCGCCTTGTACATTGTCAATTGATTACCTCCCTCATCCTGTGTTTTATAACCAAGACCTTCCAAATAATTTTTTACCGCCAGCAGATCGTCTTTGGTAATCACCCGGCCAAATACATAACTTAGCATTTGCCCGGACAGGTTGTCTGTCAATTTGACTTGGTTATTGTAAAGCTGATTCAAAATCGGTAAAAGTTCGTTATTTAGAATTTTACTCCTATCGTTAGTCGGCTCAATTGGGACCGCTTTTTCATAATTAATTTGTGGCCAGGTTCTGGGCGCGGCTGAAGGAATGGTTGAGTTTTGTAGCGGGGTCTCATGGGCAGAACTTTCGGGCGACAACGGACAGGGTGTCTCCTTGGAGCTCTGAAACAGGGCGTAGGTGCTTGTCTTTGACTTTTTATAAAAAGAAAATTCTGGCTGGCGATTGGTTAATTTAATTGAATAAGGTTTTACTTCGGCAGTTAAATCATTGGTAATCGCGTAAGGCGTCATTATTTCCGTGACGAATTTGCCGTTATAATCTGTAATCCAATTTTCATTAGCTTTAACATTGCCGCTGGCGTCTAATTTCATTAAAAAACCGTCTTTATAATAGATTTTCTCGCCAAACGAAATTGATTGAACTACATTGGTTGTATATTCACCGGCAATAATGGCTCCATTATCCGTCGTCGGCTTCAAAACATAGTTTATGGTTCCGCGTTGCGGATTGATTATTTTTGCCCAATTGGTCTTCAGTTTGTCATCCACCTTCATCATAAAAACACTAGGACGAAAAGCATCTTGGGTGGCCTGAATCGCTGCTTTAACTTTTTTATAATCCTCTCGCGATTGTTTAGTTTTTTGGCTGTCTTCTTCGGCCATTTCAGCCTCCCCATATTTTTCATTATACCATTTGATTTGCGCATTGGTCTCTTGGGTCTTTGCCCGATAATTATCATCAGCCCAAGTAATGGGGCCGACAATCATTATTTGATTATCAGCTGTTACGGACATGGAAAATTCTGTCAGCGGCGAAGTAAATTCATTGAAACCAAAAGTTGTTTTTTTAACCCACTCCAGATTGCCGGAAGAACTAAATTTAAATCCGATCAGCCAACTTTTAACTCCTGTTTTTAGATTAAAACTGTCAGACATTAGGGATAAACCGGATAAATTTCCTAAAATTAGATAACCATTATCTTGAGTCCGTACCAGGCCGTGAATAACGATTGCTCCTTGGCGCATTTTCTTCCAACCTAACTCAAAGCCGCCGTCCGTTTTAGGAATGGCTTTTGCCATATCCAAAGGCGTACTTTCCATACTTTTTGCCCACTGGAAATTAAAATCTTGATCAAATTTGGCCAAGCCTGGATACGTATCAAAATTATAAGGCAGACCTTTTTCTGGGTTTGTTTCGGCTATATTCCCTGCCAAGACATAGCCACCGTCCGCTGTCGTGACTAAATAAGAATCATTCTTGCGAGCAATAAAATTTTTAATCTTCTTTGACCACTGCAGATTGCCATTCTGATTAAATTTAAAGACTTTAAGCGAGGCGTAAGGTAGATCCTGATAAACATCAGAATCCTCTCCTCTTGCAGAGGGCGCGAGATCAAGCATGTTCGCGTGGAATAAAAAACCATTATCAGCTGTTTCCAATAAAGAATTTCTGGCATCTTCGACAAAGGCGTTCAAAGACTTACTCCATAGCAGGTTGCCGTTTTGGTCTAATTTGGTGAATAAAATTTTATTTACTTCTACGCCCGCGCTGGATTCCGCGGTCGTGATAAACCCCCAAACCTTAGAAGCCATTAGATATCCACCGTTTTGCAACTCAATAATTGACTGAACATCTTCATCGCCTCGAGGATTTCCCACGCCGGCGGCATTGGTAGTTTTCAAAAATTTCATCCATTGCACATCGCCCTGCCGATCAAGTTTGGCCACAAAACCATCTGGTGGCACGGACATAATATTAGGATCAGTCGTGCCGGAAACGATATAACCACCGTCTTTGGTCGGCCACGCGCCATTAATTTTTGTGAACACCAAGAGGCGATATGATTTTAAGAAAGTAGTGTTGGGAAGAGACATGGTTCCTGTCCCATTGTCGGTCGGAGCGCAATTTGATTCAGCGCCAACAAATAGAATTTGGTCATAAAAAAAATGAAATCCTCCCCGTCTCGCCAAGGCGAGACGGGGTATCTTTTCATTCTCCGAAGCTATTGTTGATTTATCCAATATCATTAAATTTTCGCCAGTCATCTCCAATCTTTCAGGGTTGGAATATTCTGGCGAAGGAGAATAGACTAAATTGAAACAACTGGTTAATAAAACAATTAGCCCTAAAATTTTCCAATTATTCTTCAGATAAAAACGAATTTTTAGCATAAATTAATCTTTTAGTAAGTGACAAATAAGGTCCCCTTGGTTTTATTATGGAAAGAAAAAGTAAGGGTCAACATCCGACCGATTTTCATCATCACCAATTGATCACCCTCGGCGGAATAAGTTTTATATCCCAGCCCTTCCAAATACTTTTGTGTCGCTGTTTTATCACTCTCGGTCACCAGTCGTCCCAAAACATATTCCAAACCGCCAAAAACACCCGGTTTTAATTTTACCTTGCCAGCGAATATTTCATTAAGCACCGGTAAAAGCTCTTGATGAACTTGAGACGCAGTTTTATAAATCGGTTTAATTTCTTCGGTATCTGGCGCATTCTCATAATTTATTTCCGCCCAAGTATTTGTTTTTGGAGGAAGCTGAAAAGTCTCGGTTTTGGGCAAAGAACCAAGCTTGATTGGTTTGATTACAGTGGCGGCCGTAGTGCAAAGATCAGTAACTTTTGTTTTAAAAGCTGGCGTTTTTGGTTGAACCTGCTTATCTATTTTTATAGAAAAACTTTTTACCACTGGCAGAAAATCTTTTAAGACGAGGAAAGAGCTGACATCTTTAACGGAAAAATCTGTATAATCTGAAATCATGCCCTGATTATTGGCAACTTGACCATTAACATCTAATTTAATCAGCAAAGTGTCTTGGAAATAACCCTGGCCCAGACTGGTGCTATAATTCAGAATTGAGGTATTGTAACTGCCGGCAATCATTAAACCGTTATCTAAAGTTGGTTCTACCCCATAACCGTAAACATAATCCTCCAGACTGATTTTTCTTGACCACTGCGGATTAAAAGCAGCGTCTGTTTTTACCAGTAAAAGACCATTATTTAAACGAGTATCAAAACTCTTGACGGTTTTAATGTAATTTTCCCAGGCCAAAAGAATTTCCGGGTCATTAGTTATTTTACCGTCTGCGCAATCCTTCTTCCGATTCTTGCTTTTGCATAAATCATTCAATTGTTCTAACTTTTCATCAACAATCTCAGATCTATTTTCCTGATCGCTTCTGGGGGGCGGGAGATAGTCCATCTTAAAAACAAAACCATTATCCTTGGTCTTAACTATTTTAGTCTCGCTGATATCATCATTAAATTGCAGGCCAAATTGCAGGCCCAATTTTATCGCTTTTACCCACTCCAAATCGCCGGAATTATTAATTTTGACAGCCGTCAATGAAGACTTGCCGGCTGGAGTAGACCACGTGGAACCACCAGTTAAAATCGGAGACAGAAAACCCAAAGCCACGTATCCGCCAGTCGTTTGGCGGACAGCGAAAAATTTACCGGCCGCACTCCGCTTCGTTCTGTAACTCATTGTAGTATGACCATCCTCGCCGGTCTTGTAAATTGACTCTTCCAAGGGGACAATTTCTAGACTTTTCGCCCATTCAATTCCAAAATTAGCATTAAATTTAATCACTACCGGTACAGTTGAGTCCTCAAATTTTTCCGCTGAACCGCTGGCTCTGCCCATGGTTTTAACACTGCCTAAAGCGATAAAGCCGCCAGCGGGCAATGGTTCAAAATCGGCAGTACTCATTTCTATCTTTTGCGACCAGCTTTTATCCCCATCTTTATCAAATTTAGCCAGAACAAAATAAGCGGGTGCTGTTTTCTTGCCAAATCCAGTTTGGGTAAAATAACCGGAAAGTAAAAAACCATTATCTGCGGTAGCGTAAACTTTATGAACGCGGTCAGCGGAATAGTCGCCGATCATTTTAGTCCAGAGATGATTGCCTTGCTGATCAAATTTAGTTAAAAAAACATCACCCCATTTCTCTTTTAGTTTTAAATACTTACTATCAACAAAGCCTGTCCCTTGGCTGGCCATTAAAAAACTGCCGTCATTGAGCTCCACGACATCTCGGCCCTCTTCATCGCCCTTTTTAGCCACCCCGCCGTTACCTTGATCAATACTTACCGAATGAAATGATTGCCAAAGTTTGGTCCATTGCTGATTGCCTTCCGCGTCAATTTTGGTAATAAAAGCATCCTCGTCCGATAGCGCTCCTTGTTTATCATAAAGACTTTGACCGGTAAAAATATAACCGCCGTCTTTAGTTTGCAAAATACTTCTGGCTTCTGACCAATCTTCAATACGATAATACTTAACAAACGTGACAGTTTCTAAAACAGTTTGCGCTTGAGCAGTTCCCCAAATAATCAAAACAACTATTCCTAAAATTTTCCAATTGTTCTTCAAATAAAAACGGATTTTTAGCATAAATAAAATTAGGGTTGGTTTCTGTGTTTCTATTAGTATAGCTTTTTAGGTGAAGCGGTGTAAAGCACTAAAAAAAGTCAACTAAGTAAAAAGGTTTATCCGTACCACGTAAAATGCGGGGTTTACTTTCTTTTTATGAAATGTTATGATTAAAACATCATATGATAATTTAATACTATTTTATATGAGTACCTTGTCTGTTCCTTTAGCCGATGGACAAAGAGCTTTGCTGAAAATGTATGTTAAACAAGGCGTTGCTGCCAGCGAAGCGGAGCTAGCCCGGCATGCTATTCAAACATATCTAGAAGAACAAGCTGTGGCCATGGTGTTGCGCGCCCAAAAAGAGCCCTCTTTAAAAGGCAATCTGGACAAATTAGTCAAAAAACTTTAAGCATGCTGGAAGTTTATTACAAACCTATTTTTGTGCGGCAGTACAAAAGACTGCCACTAGAACTTCAGAAAGAAGTAAAAGAAAAAATTAAGCTTTTTCAACAAGACCGCAAACACCCCTTTTTGAAGGTGCATAAGCTAAAAGGAAGGTTAAAAAATTTTTGGAGTTTTCCCGTAAATTACGAGTACCGGATTGTGTTTGAATCTGAAAATAAAAACACAGTTGTGCTTTTAGTAGTGGGGAACCACGATGTGTATAAGTAAGTTTTACTATTGGCTGGCTTGCCATGCACCATTCGGTACACGGCTTGCCATGCACC
>CAZPDC010000010.1:0-1329 GCA_964585215.1 uncultured Candidatus Peribacteria bacterium | reverse complement strand
TGCGTGGTAGGGCCACGGAGAATCGAACTCCGGTTATCGGGTTGAAAACCCGGCGTCCTAACCACTAGACGATGGCCCCAAAGGTGAATTTGTTATGAACAAGGAGTGAAACGACGCAGTGAGTAACAAAGATCCTTTGTCCCGCATCCGAAACGCAGTGAGTGGTGCGGGGCTACCCTCAAAACTAACATTTAATCAATTGTACCTCACATGGTACGGGACTGCTTTTAGAATTTCAACTAATCGATTTAAAAACTAATTTTTGCAGGCGGATTTTAATGTTTAAATCCGAAATTCCAATTTATTTTTATTTTAATTCATTATTCTTGGTTCAACTATACTCACCACAAATAGTTCATCATTTCTTTTTTATTCCGGATTCACGATGAATTTGATGCTTACATTTTTTACTCCCGGCAGTTTTTGCAGATGCTCCTCGATCTCTGTCTGCAGGTGGGAAGAAAATTCATCCTCGGCGTTGAAATCGATTTCCAGCGTGACTTCTCCTTCCGCGATGCCGATGTATTTCACGATTTTAAGCTCAATTAAATTCAGTTTGGTGGCGGGATGCAGGATGTGTTTAAGCTCTTCTTCTATCATTTGACGATCCAGTTTTATTCTTTTGGGGATTAACCCTTGTTCTTCTTTATACTGACGAATAGCGGAGTGAAGTGTGTCTATTGCCAAGATGCTACAGTGCATTTTGACGGGGGGCAGGCCGCCCAATTTTTCCATCGCTTCCTGCCAACTGATTTTTTCCGCTTCGTCAATGTGTTTGCCTTTAGCCATTTCTGTGATGATGGAACCTGTGGCAATATTGGAAGCGCAACCGAAAGACTGAAATTTAATGTCTTTGATTATGTGGGTCCTGGAGTCTATTTTTAAATAGAGATCCAAAAGATCGCCGCAAGCCGGAGAGCCCTCCGTGGCTTTTGCGGAAGGATTTTCAATGGTGCCCACATTGCGCGGGTTTTTGAAATGTTCCAAAACTAAAGGGGTGTAATCGATGGCCATGAAGAGCAATAAGCTATGAAATAAAAATTTCTAATTTTTATTGAGTAGGTTAGTGCCTTCATCCTCCGTAGCTTTAGCGAAGGAGGACTGGAGCAAGGGGATAGAAGAAAGATATTAGATTTTAGATGTTAAATGATAGTGAGGGAAAACGCGAGAACAATAAACCAATTTACCAATCAACTAATTCACTAATCTACTAATCTACCAATTAACTAATTAGCCAATACACTAAATTCCAAATTCTATATTCTAACTTCTATATTCCAGCCTCTACATTCTACCTTCTAACTTTCACTCTTTAATCTTGACTTTTTA
>CAZPDC010000009.1:0-16225 GCA_964585215.1 uncultured Candidatus Peribacteria bacterium | reverse complement strand
TTTAAATCAAACCAATGTCAGAAACGGGAGTGACCATGGAAAAAATCATCTCTTTGTGCAAGCGCCGCGGTTTTATTTTTCCTTCTTCGGAAATTTACGGCGGGTTTAGCGCGATTTATGATTACGGTCCTTATGGGGTCGAATTGGAAAATAATGTTAAAAAAATTTGGTGGCGCAAAACGGTTCAAGAAAGAGAGGATATCGTAGGACTGGATTCCAGTATTTTTATGCACCCTAAGGTTTGGGAAGCTTCCGGTCACACGGCTGGCTTTGCCGATCCGCTCGTAGAATGTAAGAAATGTCACACTCGTTCCCGCGTTGATCATCTTTTGGAAGAGATCAATGTTTCGGCGGATGAAAAAATGTCCGAAAAAGAAATTCAGGAGATTTTTACTCAAAATAAAACTAAGTTGAAATGTCCTCAATGTGGCAGTCAAGATTTTACGAAAGCGAAAAAATTCAACCTGCTTGTTCAGTCCAATCTGGGAAATTTCACGGAAAAATGGGACGCGGAACCAACTTATTTGCGAGGAGAAACCTGTCAGGGTATTTATATCAACTATAAAAATATTTTAGACTCTACTCGCGTGAAGATTCCTTTCGGTATCGCTCAAATCGGCAAAGCTTTTCGCAATGAGATTACCGCGCGCCAGTTTGTTTTCCGCACCCGCGAATTTGAGCAAATGGAAATGCAGTATTTTACTCATCCCCAAGAAGAAATGGTTGAATACGAGAAACTTAGAGAAGCCCGTTTTAAATATTATCTTGAACTCGGCATTCAGGCTAAAAATCTAAAATGGCTTAAACATAAAAATTTGGTTTTTTACGCCAAAGAGGCTTACGACATTGAATACAATTTTCCTTTCGGATTCAAAGAACTTGAAGGCGTACACGCGCGGGGAGATTATGACTTAACCCAACACTCCAAATTTTCTGGTCAAGATTTGTCTTACACCAACCCCGTCACGCAAGAAAAGTACGTTCCTCATATTGTCGAATCCTCTGTGGGCGTAGGCCGCACCGTTTTGGCCCTACTTTGTGAAGCTTACTCTGAAGAAATGGCGCCTACGGGAGAAGGAGGTACAGAACCGCGAGTGGTTCTAAAGTTTCATCCCGCCTTGGCACCGATTAAAATCGCCGTCTTGCCTCTTTTAAAAAACAAACCAGAGCTTACCAATAAGGCCCGTGAGATTTTTGCGAGCTTAAAAACCGCTTATATGTGTGAGTACGATGAAAGCGGCACGATTGGCAAACGTTACCGTCGGCAAGATGAGATTGGTACTCCCTTTTGTGTCACGATTGATTTTGAAACCTTAGAAAATAGCAGTGTAACCGTGCGAGAAAGGGATTCTATGCGACAAGAAAGAATTAAAACCGACCAATTAGACGCGTATTTAGCGGAAAGATTAAAAAACTAAAGAACTTACAAACCGAAGAGCTTAAAACCTATACATAGAAGAGTTATCAGTCTCAATGCTTTAACTTCCTGGATTCTTAAGGGCGTTTTGGCTCTGCTTTTCTTTTATGCCATCTTTGGACAACACAATTACATGGCTGCGATTGGCGTCTTGGTAGCGCTTATTCTTTCCTTGCTACCCAGCTTAATCGAACACAGTAGAGAGGTAACACTGCCCTGGCCCGTGGATTTTTCTATTACTTTAGCCCTGTTTTTACATATTGCCGGTGTATCTTTTAATATTTACCACGATCCGGATTACTGGTGGTTTGATCTGGCCGCGCATTTTTTGGGTACGGTCGCGATCGCGCTTTTGGCTTTCCTTTTCGTATATACTCTCAACTTCACGGGCAAAATTAAAATGAGCATTCCCCTAGTGGGATTTTTTACCTTTATGATCGCTCTCGCCATCGGAGCACTATGGGAAATCGGCGAATTTTCTTTTGATAAAATTTTCAAAACCAACACGCTGGGCGACATTGTGGACACCATCACCGATCTACAATTTGATGCTCTGGGAGGAGTTTGCGTAGCTCTGTTTGGTATGTGGTACGTACACGGCAAAACCAAAAAGAAAAAATGGCGCGCGTACTTTAAAAAACTAGCCAAGCGGTTAGTCGCTTAGGGGGTGTTGTGAATAATGAATTACTTGTGATGAACTCGGTTTATTAGTTAATTAGTTTATCAGTTTATCGGTTCTTTGTTCTCTTTCCATCACCCTTCACTTTATGACTTTTTCATTTTGAACTTTTCGTCAATTGTCACCTGTTAATTGTTAATCGTTTCTCTCCATTAACTTCCTATTCCCAACACCAGCATCACCATACCGGCCACCAGAGGAATCAATAGATTATCATCAATTTTCCACTTGCCTATTTGTACATCCAAGGACTCCAGAAACATCGCGATAATACTAGCAAAAACCGCCTGAGAAAAAGACACAAACAGACTGGCAGCCATAAAGGCAAATATAATTCCCGCGATTGTTCCTTCAATATTTTTTTTCTTATTCCAAGGGTTCGGCACACCTCCGTAATAACGTCCTACCACATTGGTTACTGAATCCCCCACCGCCAAAATCACAATGGCCGCGAAGGCAATTTTTTGAGGAAATAATACTAAAACCAAGAGACTTCCGACGAGGAAAAAAACAATGCCCTTCCCGGGAAAACGTCTTAAGTGTTCCTCTCTTTCAAAATATTGTAAAACTCTGTACAAAAACGGAACACGGCAATATTTACACAGATAAGAGCATAACGAACCAATCACCAACACAATCAGTAAAACTTCTTTGGTTAATAATTCCGTTTTAAATAAAAAAATTAAAAACGCGCCCAGCGCCAGATGAACCAGTTGCCTTCTCACTTCTAAATGCCTAACTAAAAGTTGATTCAAACGAGAAAAGAAAAAGTGTTTTGCCTCCAGCCAAGAGAAAAAATATCCTGTCGCAAGACCCAAACCCGCTCCCGCCAGCACATCGTGTAAAAAATGTACTCCCACATACAAACGACTAAAGGCCACAACTACTCCCCAGATTAACCAAAGTTTAAAATAACGCGGTTGCGCGTATAAGAGAGGCACAGCCAAAGCAAAAATTGCCGCGGTATGAGATGAAGGAAAAGAAAAACCCCCTTCTCGAATGAGAGGATTAAATTCAAACAAAAGGTAGGGACGGTCCATTTGTAAAAAATTTTTCAAGAAATGTACCAACCATAACGTCACCAAAAAAGAAAGCCAAAAAGGCAAAACCCACTGGCGTTTTTTGGACCAAAAAACCGTGGCAAATAAAACACCCAACATACTAATGTAGGCCAAAGGTTCCGTGACCCAAAGCATTAACCCGTCCCACCAAGAAAAAACATTCTCTCTTCCGTATGGCAACCAAAAACTATTCACCACTAAGGCTAATAGAATAACCAGCGCTACTAGTTGCCAACGAGAAAGCTCTTTTTTTAAAAGCATAGCTAAAAAATAAAATAGCGGAGCAGAAAGTAACGGATTATTTCCAAACTTAAAAAGGCTATCAGGGGAGCAAGATCAGCCGTCCAATTTCTAGGTTGCAAATGGCGGCAGAGCTTTAGTAACGGCTCCGTACTTTCTCTGATCCAACCAACCCAACGATTCGCGGGGTTAACTTTAGTCCAACTTAAAACCACGCGCAGAATGATTAACCATTGCCAGACCTCAATTAAAACCAATAGAAAAGTTCTCAAAAAGGACATATGTGTTTTAGACACGCACATTATAACAACAATGCCGAACTAAAGAACTAGAAAACTGAAGAACTTACAAATAAAAGAGAGTCAGGTGACAAATTCTCAATTACTAATTTCCAATTCCCAATGAAATTCCAAATACTAAATTCCAGATTCTAATCTCTAGTCTCCTAATTCCCAACTCGTACTCGCCAAAACATTTTTCCACCCCCCTTGACCTCCCCCCTTAGTAAGGGGGGATAAAGAGGGGTTGTTACTTCCCTCCTTGCCAAGGAGGGACAGAGGGAGGTGATCGCTTCCCTTCTTACCAAGGAGGGACTTGCCGTGCACCGTCTGGTGCTGCGGTTGAGGGAGGTTTCTTTTCTGCCACCAAAAATAGCCGGCCGCGGCGATCATTGCCGCGTTATCCGTGCAATATTTCAAAGAAACTGGACAAAAAAACGGTAGATTAATTTGGGTCGCTTTTTCTGCAATCATCTGCCTTAAACGTAGGTTCGCCGCCACCCCCCCTGCCAGATGGATAACTTTTACCTTATATTTCATAGCGGCCTGAATCAATTTTTTCGCCAAGACTGAAGCCACCGCCTCCTGAAAACTATAAGCCACATTTCTGACAAATTGCTGATCTTTTAAACCCCGCGCGCCATGTTTGTCCACTAGATATTTAATATGCGTCTTCAGACCACTAAAGCTAAAATTCAAAGAATTTTCCAGCCAAGCACGGGGAAAATGTAAATCTTGCGTAATTTTTCCCGCGGACGCCTGAAAGATCGCGGGCCCACCGGGGTAACCCAGTCCCAAAATACGCGCCACTTTGTCAAAAGCTTCTCCCGCCGCGTCATCTAAAGTTTCTCCAATTACTTTAAAATTATGGTGATCACGCATTAAAACCAATTCGTTATGCCCACCCGACACCGTCAAAATTACAATTGGAAACTCAAAATCTCTTTGCCATTTGCTCTTTGCCATTTGCTCTTTGCCATTTGCTCTTTGCCCCTCCAGCCAGTTGCTATAAATATGCCCCACAATATGTTGCACGGGAATGAGGGGTTTATTTAAAACCAAACTTAATATGCTCGCGGTTACTGTTCCCACCAACAAAGAACCCATCAGGCCCGGTCCGCGCGTTACCGCGATTGCGTCAATTTTCGACCAATCCACACCAGCTTCTTTTAAAGCTTTTTCCAGCGCGGGAATAATTTTGAGCGTGTGCTCGCGCGCCGCCACTTCCGGCACCACTCCTCCCGTCATCTGATGTAAATCGTTTTGGCTAAAAATAACATTCGCCAAAACCTCTCGGCCGTCTTTCACTACGGACACAGAAGTGTCATCACACGAAGTATCAATGCCGAGAATTAACATCTTGGCAAAATAAAAAATGAGAAATAAAAAATAAAAAACATATCTGAAAAACTTAAAAATTAGAAATTGGCTCTTCTTGTTATTTGCTGCCATTTCGGCTTGCTTGCACTGAACCTGCCGAATGTACCCGGAATCAGGTGTTTGTTGAAACGTTTGATTCTCCCGCCTTGGCAGAGGAACGACGCCTTTCTTCTCGCTTTATGACTCTATGACTTTATGACTTTATCACTTTCTTGTCTTTTATCGCTTCTACTCCCACCAGCTTCCCTTCCGCCAGCATTTCCAAAAGCGCGCCACCGCCCAGCGAAACATGGGAAAATCGACTAAAAGGAATTTTGAATTTACGCAACGCTTCTAAGGTATCCCCTCCTCCAATTACGCTAATTCCTCGACTACTTGCAATTGCTTCTAAAATTAATTTTGTCCCTTTTTCAAAAGGCTTTTTTTCAAATACCCCTAACGGTCCATTTAAAATCACGGTTTTAGATTTTTGAATGATAGTCATGTACTGTTCTATCGTCTTGGGACCAATGTCCCCGATCAACATATTAAAATCAAGGTCTTCCACGGGCAGCCCGACCGTTATCACATTGTCCACAATTCGGTCCGCCACTTTCACGTCTTGAGGTAAACAGTAAGTTTTTCCTGCTCCTTCAATGCTCATCAAAATCTCTTGCGCCAACTCCAGTTTGTCTTGTTCATGGAGCGATTGACCGATTTCATGACCTTCCGCGGCTAAAAAAGTATTCGCTAAAGCGCCGCCAAAAATAAAACAGTCCGCTTTCTCATAAAATGATCGGATTAATTTAAGTTTAGTTTCCACTTTAGCTCCTCCTATGATCAACGTTACGGGATGCTCTAATTTTTTAAGGAAATCTTCCAAACATCTGACTTCTTCCGCCAAATATAATCCCGCTACGGCCGGTAAAAATTTGGGCAAGCTCGTCACGCTGGCTTGATCGCGGTGCGAGACCGCGAAAGCTTCATTCACGTATAAATCACCTGTTCGAGCTAGTTTTTTAGCAAATTCATCCCTGATTTTTTCGGTTTTACTTTCCTCTTCCGGATGGAAACGCAAATTTTCCAAAACCACTACCTTTGTTGCGGGTAATTTAATTCCCACGCAATTATCTAAATGTCCAACCTTTTGTTTAAGTTGTTTTTCTAAAAAAGTAACTATCACAGCGGTGGATAAGGCCTTGTCTTTTTTCCCCTCCGGACGATCAAGGTGACCTAAAATCACCAGCTGTTTCGCCCCCTGTTCCAATAAATACTGAAGAGTGGGCAAGGTTTTTTCAATTCTCGTGAAGTCAGTCACACGCCCCTTTTCATCCAAAGGCACATCCAAATCCAGCCGGATCAGTACCCGTTGATTTTTAATCACCACATCTCGAATGGTTTGAAGAGACATTTGAATTATTACGGCTTCATTCTCCTTCGCTAGAATACTCCAGCCATTCGGAACTAAAATGGAATGGCGTAAGCTTTAATGGTGTTAAATAAATTGACGATAAGCTTCGGAGGATTCCATTTTAAGCGATTTCAATGATGAAGGAAAGTCTTTAGCCCTCTTGGACTTTCCCTGCATCTACCCCCCTGACAAGGGGGGTTGGGGGGTTTGAATTCTCTGCTTCCCTGATAAATCCCCCTACCCCCTTTATCAAGGGGGCTTTAGGAGGAAGGTTTGTTTATTTAAAATCTAGTAATCCTTGAAATCAGAGTCAACGTGGGCTATCTTACAAGCACCTCATTTGTTTTTTATGGATTACTATCCACGCCACCACGGTCAACATCGTTTCTTAAGCAAATTAGCCAGTCATTTTAAACAACTGTCTATTTCACAAAGATTTACTGGTGGCGGCGCGTTCTTGATTTTAGTGGCTAGTCTATTTGTTCCTTGGCTTCAGGTAGACAACCACAATTACTTCAGTTTTCAAAACATCACTTACCTATTTGGTTGTCTCGTGATTTTAGGCGGATTGTTTTCTTTTTTACTCGGCCTGTTTGAATTTTTACAATGGAAAAAAATGCGCCTACCTTTCCCAGAAGGAAAAATTCATCTAGTCATTGGCATTAGCACCATCGTGCTCGCCCTACTCACACTTTCTGTTTATAACTCCCTTTATCTTTTCACCTCCCAAGCTGAAGTTAAAAGCGGGGTACTTTTGGCAATTAGCGGAGGCATTCTTTTAATCTTAGGCAGTTATTTCAGCACAATAGAAAATAAACGCGCCAGCGTGCAAAAATCTATGTTAGTCTATTCCGAAGATGACCACCGCCTGTTTCAGTGCCTAGAGAAAAAAGAGGAAGAGAAGGGTGTCCCACCCTCCAAAGAACAGACGAAGTTGTTCTAGAAAAAAGAACTAATTCCTAATTTCCAATTACCAATAAAATTCAAAACTTCAAATTTGGCCTGGTTTTCACTTTTAATTTTAATTTTTAGGTTTAAGTTTCAAACTTCGGTTTTGAGTTTTAACTTTTGACTTTTGAGTTTTTGTTAATTGTTAAATGTCAATTGTTAATTGTCAATTGTTAAATGTTAATTGTCAATTGTTCCCTTATGTCTCTTTTCAACTGGATTGTGCTAATCATCTTTCTTCTCCTTATTCTTCTCCTCGCGGGCACACTTCTTTCCAACCTCTATTTTATCGTTCCTTCTCTCTCCTCTCCGCGTCGTGTCGGGACAATCTTGCGACAAGAAATTAACTGGAAAAATAAAAAAACTTTCTACGATCTCGGTTGCGGCACGGGCAGAGTTCTTAAACAAATCAGCCGTTTTTTCCCCGGTCAGCTCGTTGGTTTTGAGGTCGCCCCTTTGCCCTATTTGATTGTAAAATCGCGTTTTTTTAATAATCCGCGCGTACGAATTCTCGCGCGCGACTTTTTCAAACAAAATCTCGCCCAGGCGGATGTGGTTTATTTTTATCTTCTTCCCAAAATCACGCAAAAACTGGGACTCAAACTAGAAAAAGAGTTAAAAAAAGGCGCAGTGGTGGTTAGTTGTGATTTCGCCATTAAAGCTTGGCAACCGGACAAGGTGGTGGAATTTAAATACCATAAACTCTATTTTTATCTTCGATAAAAATAGAGAATTTCCAATTGCCAATTACCAATTTCCAATAAAATTCCAAATCTTAAAAAATTAAATCTTTCCATATTTTCTATTTTTTTCTCTTCTCTAATTTTGCATTTTGATTTTTAATTTTTACATTCGTCTAGTTCTTATTCTGATACTTTCATCATAACTCCATCACTTCATCACTTTATCACTCCATCACTTTTTCTATGGAGCTTCTCTCTCCCGCTGGCAGCTTAGATAAGCTCAAAATCGCTTTAGAGTATGGCGCGGACGCGGTGTACGCCGGTCTGCCTGATTTTAGTTTGCGAGCGAAAACCACTGAATTCAATGCTTCCTCTTTGGAAGAAGGGATTCGCTACACTAAAAAATTGGACAAAAAGATTTATCTCACCTTGAATATCTTCGCGCACAATGACAAACTTAAAACTTTCCAAAAACAAATCAGTTTTCTCAAAAAAACTCAACCGCACGCCGTGATTTTTTCCGACCCCGGCCTTTTTAGTTTGCTGCGAGAAAAACTACCCCAGCAAGAGCTGCATCTTTCCACGCAAGCCAACTGTACCAACTGGAAACACGCGGAATTTTGGTTTAAACAAGGGGTTAAACGTATCATCTTGGCGCGTGAGCTCACCCTCAAAGAGATTAGCGAAATTCACCGCAAGGTGCCCAAACTGGAGTTGGAAATTTTTGTGCATGGCGCTATGTGCATGAGCTACTCCGGACGTTGTTTACTTTCTTTGTTTCTTACCGGCCGTGATGCCAATCAGGGCGATTGCGCTCACGCCTGCCGTTGGCAGTACAAAGTACACACCTCCCCCCTCCCCTCCTTGTTAAGGAGGGGAGAAATCCCTGCCCCCTTGATAGAAGGAGGTGAGGAAACCTACCTTCCCCCCTTGCCAAGGGAGAATCGGGGGAGAGTAACTACTTCCTCCCTTGCCAAGGGGGGACAGAGGGGGGTCTTTCTTGAAGAAGAGTTCCGTCCCGGTGAATTTATTCCCCTTGAAGAAGATCAACACGGCACCTATCTCTTCTCTTCTAAAGATCTCTGTATGATTGAATATCTAGCTAAAATGCAAAAAGCGGGTATTTGCTCTTTAAAAATAGAAGGTCGCTCCAAGACTGCTTATTATGTGGCCGCGGTTACTCGCGCCTACCGTCAAGCACTAGACCATCCCAAGAATGAAAAATTAATCCAAGAATTACGACAGGAATTGGAAACCATCTCCCACCGTGAATATTCTACCGGTTTTTATTTCAATCCACCCCGCAACCAACAGCACCCTCTTAACTGCCCCCCTGATAAGGGGGGCGAGGGGGGTTGTTTTTCACTCCCCTCCTTGCCAAGGAGGGGTAGGAGAGGTCTTTTTTCCCCTCTCCCCCTTTATAAGGGGAAGATTAAGAGGGGGTCTCAAGATTACTCCGGTCATTACACTTCCACTCACACAGTGATTTCCCGCGTGGTGAAATATCATTCTCACTCTGGCCTCGCTGAAATTGAGGTGCTAAATCAAATCAAACTAAATGATCAGCTTGAAATTCTCACACCTGGTCAGATTCATCAATTTCAAGTTACTGAACTTTTTTCTCTCCAAAAACAACCACTTACCATCGCCCACGGCGGTCACAAAAACATTTTGCTCAAAACCTCTTGCCCTTTGGAGCCAGATTGGTTTCTAAGAAAAAAGCTTTGAGTTTTCTGTCTAATCAGCTAAAAAGCTACAAGCTAATCAGCTGTTCTCTCCCATCCACTCCCGCTTGTTCCGCTAACAATGCCTGTAATTTCGCTTTTGTGGCTGGACCAAAATTACCCGCGCCCTGTTCGTTTAATGAAGCCACAACGCCTTGTTCTTTTTGAAAACGGAAAACTGCCGCTTCGGTAGCTTTGCCATAATAACCCGTGCAGGGACCCTGGAAATAACCCAGCGCCAATAAATTTTCCTGTAATTTTCTGACTCCCGCGTCGCGATCCCCTGTCCCTACTTCTTTCAGGGCTAATTCATTTTTAACTTTCTCTAGCCACTTTTGAGCGATTTTGCGCCCCGTCAGATAATTCACGTAACCCGCCTGGCCGCTGTTTAGCTTTTGTTCCGACTGAAAAGCTAAAACCGCGCGACGCGTTTTGGGACCATAAAAACCGGTGGCCTCTCCTTGGAAATAACCCAATTTTTTTAATTGTTCTTGCAAAAGCTTAATTTTGTCTCCCTGACTTTTCAAACCTACTCGTACCACCATCTTTTTCCGTTCAAAGGCAACCAAAAGCTGCTTTTTTTGTTGTTCTTGCTTGCTTTTTTCGGCTTTCATCTTGCCCTGCTCTTCTTCCGCCCTTTTTTGCATTAGTTTTTCCGCTAAAAGTTTGCTCGTTCGATAGCCTAGATAGCCCGCCGCCTGATCATTGGAGCTGGCGATTAACCCATTTTCCAATTGAAAATCAGCTAGAGCTTCCACGGTCTGCTCTCCATAATGACCCGTGACTTCACTTGTAAAATAACCTGTTTCTTTAAGCGCCCACTGTATCCGACTCACTTCTTCACCCACGGTGTCTTTCTTTAACCCATAGGCTAAGATTACTTCTGAAACTAAGGGTTGCAATTCGGCGGCACTATCATCTCGCCCGGTTAGAGTAGCTTCTTTTAAAGCGACGCGCGTAGCTGGGCCAAAGTAACCCGCAGCTTTTTCCCAAGAGGAATGTACCAATCCACGCGCTTTCTGAAAACGGTAAACCGCTTCCACGGTTTTAGTGTCATAATAACCTGAAATTTGGCCATCAAAATAGCCCAGATTTTGCAGGGTTTCTTGTAAGTTTGTCACTTCCGCGCCACGATCAGAACGGCCTAGATTTTGAGCAAATAAAGTGAAACGATTTTCCCAATCAATCCGGGCAACCGGTAATTGAGCCACGTCAATCGTACCTTCCACGCGTGCTGCAGGGGGATAGATGTAACCCGTCACCACGCGCTTACCCCAAGTCAAAGCTCTCTTAAGTCCCTCTTCTCCGGAACCAGTCCAAAGATCAATCCGGTCATACTGATTACTGCGTTCACCCGCTTTCACAATCGCTCCACCACGGTCATGCACAATGCCCGTACCAATTCCCTCCAAAAAAATCTTCGTACCAAAGGCAAAAGTGGAAGGCGCCGCCAACATACCTGAAAAAACTTCCCGCCCCGAGGCTCCGTGCACACCCCAACCATTAAGCCGTCTTTCCGCTTCCAGGGTACCACGGTAATAAAATTTTTGCCCGGGTAAAGGAGAATAGTAGGCCGAAACAATAAATTTCTTAACAATGGGCTCAACGCGCTTAGCCTCTTCTGTGTAAGCTCCCACTGGCGGGACACCTAGACAAAAAAGTTGGAGACTAATCAGGCCATAAACCAAATTTCTTAAACCTCTTTTGAACATAAACATAGATTACGGTTAAATTTTTAACTATTTCACTTAGCATTTAAGTAAGAACAGAATTCAATTCTTCGAAGCTTTAGCGAAGTAGAATAAATCTTCGCATTATACACGAAAAGACTCTCTTCAGCCAATTGCCAATCCGCGGACTTGTTTTTTACTCTCAAACATTGACAAAATTAAGAAAAAACATTTTAAAAGACCATTTCAATAAATCAACTAATTTTTTAAACAAGCTTAAAAAAATGATTTCGTTTTTTTGACTTTTTAACTAGTCCACATTAAAATCCCCCCTGTAACTACTTCAAATGCTTGGCAAAAAGAAACAACATCCCCGCAAACGGGTACACGGATTCCTCAAGAGACAAAGTAGTCCCGGCGGACGCGCTGTGCTCAAAAGACGTCGCTCCAGAGGACGCCAGAGCTTGACTGTTTAGTTTCGCCCCTTTTTTAACCTCGGGGCATGCTCAAAAAAATCCATCGCTTAACCACCAAAGAAGTAAAAAGAGTTTTAGGGAGGAATCGACAGTTCGCGACTGCTTTTTTTCTGGTTAAATTCTTGGTTAATCGGCAAAAATTCTCCCGTTTTAGTATTTTGGTCAGTGCCAAACTGGACAACCGCGCCACCCAAAGAAATCTCATTCGCCGACGCGCTTACGAGGCCATCCGGCGCAATTGGGACAAACTCAACTCTACGACCGATGCAATTTTAATCGCCAAAAGACAGATCATAGGAATAAGCTACGCGGAAATAGAAAAAGACATTTTGAATTTATTTGATAAACTAGAGAAAGAGACTGGTAGAAAGTCCGAAATATCAAATTCCTAATTTCCAATTTCCAATGAAATTTAAAATTACAAAATTTAAGTGATAAATGCTAATTTTTAAATCATTTGAGCTTTGGATTTGATTTGACATTTGGATTTTGACATTTGAAATTTTTTTAGAAATTAGAAATTGAAACAACATTATACTGGCACAATTTTTTCCAACTAATTAATCTTAATCATTTTTCTAACCTATCTATGAGTAAGCGCTACCTGCCTTTTTTTCTCGCCTTCATTGCTCTCTACCTCTACCTTTTGTTCGTGGCCAAACCGGCCAACAAACAAACTCCGACAACTAATCAACCAACGAATATCACGGAAGTAGAAATCAGTACGGAAAAACCTTCTTATAGTCTCGGCCAAATCGTCATTTTAAAAATTAAAAATAATACTGACGCTGCGATTCAACTGCCTTCGGACTATCCGGAAGAGCCTTTTGATATACTTTACAACAACACTGCTGTTCATTTTCAAACCAGCTATAAGGATACCAATGACTATCTGCTTCCCCCCAAAAAATCCCTTCGTTTTTCTTACGGACCTTGGGGCTATCAACTTTTTAATCAGTCCGGCAACTATAAAATCAGCTTAAAAGCTCCCTTGAAAACGGGCGCGAAAGAATTTTCCACTACCTTTTTAGTTAAACCCCGCGGGCAATTGGGTTATTTTTGGAACAATCTTTTCTACCGCCCCATTTATAACGTGTTGATCTTCTTCACTAAGGTTTTACCCGGACACAGCCTGGGCTGGTCCATCATTCTGCTGACAATTTTAATCCGGCTAATTTTACTTATTCCCAGTCAAAGAGCGATGGAAAGCCAGAAAAACATGCAAAAAATCCAGCCTCGTCTCAAGGAAATTCAGGAAAAATACAAAGGTGATCAGAAAAAGATCGCCGAGGAAACTATGGCGCTCTGGAAAAAACACAAGGTTAATCCGATGGGCAGCTGTCTGCCACTGATTATCCAATTTCCTGTGCTTATCGCTCTTTACTATGTCGCGCGCGAAGGTTTGGAGGTAGGCAATCTACATCTGCTTTACGCGCCTTTGCAAAATTTCAATATTGAACTAATCAACCCCCTTTTCTTAGGTATTTTAGACCTTTCGCGGGTGAATCATCTTGTTTTACCCATCATTATAGGGGTATTGCAATTTCTTCAGATGAAATTGACTTTCGTCCTGAAAAAAACAGAGCCGGTCGCGGAGAAAAAAATTGCTGACAAAAATTCTTTAACGGACAGCCTGGGACAAACCAATAAAATTATGACCTACTTTATGCCCGTGATGATTGCTTTTTTCACCGCCAGTCTACCGGCCGGCGTGGGACTTTACTGGGGCGTTTCCACCCTCTTCGGCATCGGCCAGCAATGGGTGGTGAATAAAGAGAAAAAGAATCTAGAGATTAGAGGTTAGAATTTAGAATAGAAACTTCTTAAAAAGAATATGGAAAAGATAACTTCCTTTACAGATCTCATAGTATGGCAAGAAGGACATAGATTAGTCCTCATGATTTACAAAATCACAAGATCTTTCCCCAGAGAAGAAATATTTGGATTAGTGAGTCAAATGCGGAGATGCACAGTGTCAATTACTTCCAATATAGCGGAAGGATTTAGTAGACGGTCTTATAAGGAAAAAGTTAATTTTTATTTGATTGCTCGTGGATCAATCACAGAATTACAAAATCAGCTTTTAATTGCACGAGATGTGGGATTAATGACTCCAACTCAATTTCAAGAAAGCGCTAATCAATCAGTGATAGTGCATAAGTTACTTAACGGCTTAATTAGAAAATCTAAAACCATCGATTAGCTAAATTCAAAATTTCATATTCTATATTCTAAATTCTATCCCCATGGAAACTACTGCTCGCGTACTGCTCGAAAAATTCCTCGATCGCCTCGGTATCTTTTACTCCAAAATTGAAACCGAAAAAATTGAGGACAATATCATCCGTCTGAATATTAAAACCACGGAGCCGGCGCATCTGATCGGCCACCGCGGCGAGACACTGGAGGCGATTCAATACCTGCTTAAACAACTACTCTGGTCAAAAATGCAGTATGCGGAAAAGATTTATCTGATCGTAGACGTGGAAGAGTATAAGAAAAAACAAGAACAGAGAGTACTGGATCTGGCCGATGCCAAAGCGGCTAAATTGCGCGAAACGGGTATCACTCAACACCTGCCTCCCTCCCCCGCCTACATCCGCAAGTTAACCCACCTGCATTTTCGGAATGAAAAATTTTCCGACTTGGAAAGTAAGAGCGAAGGCGAGGGCCACTTCCGCCACGTCACTCTCGTGAAAAAAGAAACAGTTTAGGTAATCACACAGGTGTTGGTTTATTATTTTCGTTCTCTTAACTAAAAAGGGTGGCTAATCAATGGTTGATAAATTTCAAATTACAAAGTTCAAATGCCAAATAAAGGCTTAAGTGATTAAATGCTAAACTTTTAATCATTTGAATTTTGGATTTTGACATTTGGAATTTTATTAGAAATTAGAAATTAGAAATTAGAAATTCTCACTCTAATCTTCCAATCTTTAATCTTAAATCTTTCACCTATCTCCATTTCACCGTCCCCTTTTGCTTGCCTAATTTTTTATATTCCACGCGGTTGATGCGATTGAGGGGTTTTTGCGTGATAAAAGTTTCCAGTTTTTCCGCGAGTCCGGCCGGAACCTGCACGCCCAGTTGAGGAATGTTGCGCAAAATGGAAATAAATTCCGTACCCGCCACAAACCAAATCACCACGTCATCCAAAAAATAAATCGGCAGAGCGTATTCCACGAGATTGGCCGAAGAAATCAGCAGAAAATAAATAATCAGTTTATAGAACACGTGTACAAACTTCTCCCAACGAAACTGTTTAAGTTTCAGGCTTAAATGCGTGGCAATCACCGTGTCAATCACGGCCAACGCCAAAATCGCGTGCAAAGCGTAAAATAAATCTTCGTCAAAAAGATAAACCAGCGCGATCATCACCGCGCTAAAAAACGCTTTGGCAATCGGCGTAGCAACCAACTGATTAACAAGGTGGGAAAGATAGGGCATAAGCAGATGTTAGATGCTTGCCCTGTACCGAACTTGTCATATACCGCATGGTATTGTGATGGTACCGGGGTTAGATGATAATAATTCTAATCTCACTAACTTCATTATAGCAACACCTCTGTTTTAATATCAACTAAAACGGCTCTACCGTTCTTCACATGTCAATTCTGTCATTCCGGCTTGCCTGCACTGAGCTTGCCGAATGTGTCCGGAATCAGATCTTACCGAGGCGTTCGATTTCCGACAAGCGAGAATGACGCCTCTCTCCATCACTTCTATCACTCCATCACTTTTTCACTTTCTCCTGAATTCCAGCCTCACCGGCGTGCCCCAGAAACCCAACTTGTCCCGCAGACGGTTTTCCAAAAATCTGCGGTATGAAAAATGCACTCGGTCAGGCAGATTGCAGAAAAAGGCAAAAGTGGGAGGACTGATCTCTACCTGTGTAACGTAATTAATCCTCACTCCGTTGGGTGGCTGACGATACAAGGTCACGTTTTGCAAAAAACGATTCAATTCAGCGGTAGTAATTCTTCTTTTTCTTTCCACGACAACCTGATCCACCAGATCAAAAACCTCAAAAATACCCACACCCGTTTGGGCGGAAACAAACACAATCGGCGCCCAAGCCAAAAAAGGAAATTCCAACCCTACGCGTCGCTTAAACCCTTCTATCTCTTCTCCTCTTAACAAGGGGGAATTAAGGGATGTGCTCACTTCCCCCCTTAACAAGGGGGGATTAAGGGATGTGCTCACTTCCCCCCTTAACAAGGGGGAATTAAGGGATGTGCTCACTTCCCCCCTTAACAAGGGGGAATTAAGGGATGTGCTC
>CAZPDC010000008.1:15149-16774 GCA_964585215.1 uncultured Candidatus Peribacteria bacterium | reverse complement strand
AAGAGGGGAACTTATTTAATCAAAGAAAAAAGCGTATGACCCGCTCTTTTCACCGCGGAGGTGTCTCTCTTTTTTTGTTTGACATTTAAGCGACTGATGTTGTATCATAATTACAGTAACTCGCAAATCCACCTCCTATGTTTAAACAAATCTTGCACTATTTCAATCTCAAGAATCACGCGCGGAGCTTATCCGCCCGTTTGGACAACTTTGTCCAACACGGCACTTTGCGTCGAGAATTTAAAAAAGTGCCCGATTATACGATTGTTTTTTCTGCCTATGTCTTTGATGTGGAGCCCGTGGTGTATCAAATTATTTTCCGTAAACGGGTTGAACTCGCTCTCTTGGCTGAATTTTTAGATAATCTTTCCCAAGAACTGACCACTTTAGAACAAACCGAATTGGTTAAAAGCTACCATTTTCTGGAAGAACTAATTCCTCTCTTGGAAGAGGTGGGCACCGCCAGAAAAATCTCAACGGTTTGTCGAACAATGTTGCAAGTCATCTCGCCACGCGTAGCTTAAATAGCTTATTAGTAATACACCGCCGCGGTGAAAGGAGCCCCACACCGCGGCGGTGTATTGTGGTTTTTCTGAAGAGCCCTACACCATGGAGGTGTTCTTTACGGAAGAAGCAGACAAACATCCCGCCACAATCAACCAAAAAAGCAGACTGCAATCGCTTTTCCAAAAAGGCGTGTCAAATAAACCGTGCAAAAGAACACTCAAAAGCATCATCCCGCAAATCCAACTTTGTTCCGAATGCCAATTTATTTTTTTAAACACGAGGATTATTAACCAGATCAACGCGACGAGCCCTAAAAAGCCCGCATACAACCAAAAAGTCAAATATAAATTGTGCGGATGCAACATCTCTTTTTCGTAAGGCCTATGCCCCAAAATAACTGTCGCCTGTTCATGGTAACGCGCTTCAAATTGTCCCAATCCAATCCCCCGCAAGGGAGATTGTTGAATCAAATTAACCGCCACTGTCCACACTTCCAACCGCGTGGAGCTGGAAGATTGGCGCTCTAAATCTAGAAATTGCGCCCACTTGCGTGTATAAAGTTGAGAGAAAAAAGCGCAGAGAAGCAGAATCAAACCTAGGCTAATCAGCTTGCCTCTTTGACGAGGAAACTTAACGAGACTACCAACGAACATCACCGAAAATACGGCCAGCCAAGCGGCGTAGGAACGAGTCCAGAAGAAACCAATGGTTAGAATAAAGACAAAAAGAAGATGAACAGCCAGTCTGCCCCCCTGATAAGGGGGGTTGGGGGGGTTTGAGCCCCCTTCTCTCCATAAGCCATTCAAAACTTTCAATCCCACGAATACCAAAGCCGGACCAAGGTAAAAAGCCAAATAATTAGGGGAAGCAAAGGGGCCGCGCAGACGGTTGTAATATATTTCCAGTCCACCCCAACCAGAAACAGCTATAGCTACGCTATAAAGAGTTAAAAGCACGGCGGTAAAAACATAAAGAGTCAGCGCGGTTTGGTAGTCTCGTTCAGTTTTAAAAACCGCGCGCGTCAAACCAAAATACACTATTGGCAAAAGAATCCAGCCCTTCAGAATTCCCAGCGCGATTTTGAACGTTTCAAAACTACGGTCAGAAAAAACCAATTG
>CAZPDC010000008.1:13686-15049 GCA_964585215.1 uncultured Candidatus Peribacteria bacterium | reverse complement strand
TCCAGCCAAAAAATATTCCCAACACCACTCCTTCCAATAAATTCAAAGGCAGACCCCAGAAATTCAGCTTGAAAAAATAAGTTAAGAAAAAAAGTGGCGCAAGCTGTACCGCCAGTTTGGTGTTTTTGACGGACAGTCCCGCCATAAATAACACAACTATAACAAAGACAATGTATTGATAAATCATCAACATCTTAATCAAAACAATCACATTATATACAATAAATAGGCAACCCCAAACACCGCGGCGGTGAAAAGAGCCCTACACCGCGGCGGTGTTCCTTGTGGCAACACGGTTCTGTCATTTGACATTTAACCAAAGTGTCAATTGTTAATTGTCATATGTTAATTGTTTGTATATTTCTTACCCCGTGACATTCGTAGTTTTACCGTTAAAATTTAACCACTCGTAATGTTTAAAGTGTTTACTTCCTTAATTTTACATTTTGCATTTTAAATTTTAACTTTTCCAGCCCAGGGTTGGTCGGCCTTGGGCCGATATTTTTCATTTTTTATTTTTAACTGTGGCTTCTTATCAAATCCACGGTGGGAAAAAACTCACCGGAACCATTCAAACCAACACTTCCAAAAACTCCGCGCTCGCCTGTATGTATGGCTGTCTTTTAACTAATGAGGACAGTACCCTAGAAAATGTACCCAAAATAGAGGAAATTGAACGCACGCGGGAGGTTTTTCACAGTTTGGGCGTGAAAACCGAATGGGAAAACTCAAATCTAAAAATCAATCCTCCTGAAAAATTAAACTGGGGAAATCTCAACCAAGTCACGGCCGCCTGCACGCGCGTTTCTTTATATCTGATCCCTGTTTTGGCCCGTCAATTTGAGAAATTTTCCTTGCCTTATCCCGGCGGTTGTCGACTGGGCAAACGCACGATTAGCCCCCTCATTTACGCTTTGGAGAAGCTGGGTTTTTCCATTAACTTACGCAAAGGCCAATTATACGTTCAAAAAAGTCAGTCAACCACGCGAGAAGTTGAAATTGTGATGTATGAATCCAGCGACACCGGCACTATCGCAGTAGCTATGGCCGCCGCGCTAAGTTCAGTACAAACTACGATTAAATTCGCCTCTGCCAATTACCAGGTGCAAGATCTTTGTTTGATGTTGCAAAAAATGGGCGCGCGCATAGAAGACATCGGCACTACCACTTTAAAAATTCAAGGAAATCCCCCCTGCTCCCCTTTACAACCCCAAACACCGCGGCGGTGTAGGGCTCCTTTCACCGCGGCGGTGGAACAACAGGGTCAGACCCTAACGGCTCCCAAAGGGTCTGACCCTGTTATCGATTCTCTTTCCCCCCTTACCAAGGGGGTCTCTCTTCTTTCCCCCCTTACCAAGGGGGT
>CAZPDC010000008.1:11626-13586 GCA_964585215.1 uncultured Candidatus Peribacteria bacterium | reverse complement strand
TCTCTTCTTTCCCCCCTTACCAAGGGGGTCTCTCTTCTTTCCCCCCTTACCAAGGGGGGATTAAGGGGGGTTTGCTACCCCATTATGCCCGATCCCATTGAATCCATGTTTTTAATTGCTCTGGCCTGCTGTACCAATTCCACCTTAACCATTCAGGGTTGTCCCAAAGATTTTTTAGAGCTGGAACTGCTCAAATTGGAAAAAATGGGTTTTCAATTTGAAATTCTTAAAACCTATCTTTCTGCCAATCAACATTTTCAATTGGTTGATTTACAAACTTTCCCTTCGCGTCTAGTGGCGCCTGTGGAAAAACTCTACGGCCGTCCTTATCCCGGACTGAATATAGACAATTTACCTTTTTTCGTGCCTGTGGCCACACAAGCACACGGCACCACTTTAATTCACGACTGGGTCTTTGAAAACCGGGCCATTTATTTTATGGAATTCCAAAGACTGGGTGCCAACCTGCTTTTAGCTGATCCTCACCGCGTCTTTATCACAGGCAAAACCACGCTACATTCAGAGGAGATTGTTTGTCCGCCCGCCCTGCGACCAGCTTCCGTGCTTCTAATCGGTATGTTAATGGCGCGCGGCAAGTCTATTTTGCGCAACACTTATTCCATTGATCGCGGCTACGAAAATCTCTACGAAAGACTACGTCAACTCGGCGCACGGATTGAAGAAATCGAGTGATAAAAAAATACAAAGTACTAAAGACTAAGTACAAACAAAGGAGTTGAAAACAGGGTCAGACCCTAACGGCTCCCAAAGGGTCTGACCCTGTTTTACCAGTGAATCTATTTCAAATAATGAATTTTTTCATTAAACTAAAGGTGGCCGATGCGTTCTTTTGATATTTAACTTCCGTGTTTTACCTTTTTGTTAATTGTTAATTGTCACTTGTTAATTGTTTTTTCACGCCCGTGTAGCTCAACTGGATAGAGTTCCTGGCTTCGAACCAGGCGGTTGGGGGTTCAAATCCCTCCACGGGCACCAGTCTTTATTTTTTATTCCATCTCACCAAGAGCGGGCTGGCGATAAAAATAGAACTGTAAGTACCTGTGACTGTCCCGCAAAGCAGGGCAAAAGCAAACCAGCGCACTGACTCGCTCCCCAAGAAAAAGAGGGACAAAAGAACCAAAAAGACTGTCAAAGAAGTGTTAATACTACGCACCATTGTACTCCAGAGCGCGCTTTCCGCAATCTCGGCCAACGACTCTCCTTTGCTTTGATAAACCATTTTTTCCCTGATCCGATCAAAAATTACAATCGTGTCATTGACCGAATAACCCAAAATCGTTAAAAGCGCGGTGACAAAAAACATGTCCGCTTCTACTCCCCAGAAACGTCCCAACAGCACGAAGATTCCCGTGACCAACAGAAGATCATGGGCCAAAGCAATGATTGCGATGACGCCAAATTTCCAAGAACTGGCCTTACCCGGAACGTTTCTGAATTCATAAGCCAAATAAGCAATCATCATCACCAGCGCGACCACAATCGCCATTACTGCTCTATTTTTCAAAGATTTACCCGCTACCGGACCAACACTGGTAAATTTAGTTTCCTCCAAACTGCCGAATTTTTGTTCTAATCCCTGCAAAAGCGCGCTATGGGTCGCTTCATCAACATCTTTCAGTTTGATGTTAAAACTACCCTTTTCTTCTCCTGGCGCGATTAGGGGTTCGCCTAGTTTAATCTTTTCTTCCGCGGTTTTTTCTTGATTCAATTGATCCTGAACTTCCAATAACACCGTTTTGACTTCCACCGCTTGCGGCTCTTGCTCTTGAAAACGCAACGCCATCGAAGTGCCACCCGTAAAATCCAGACCCAAGTTTAACCCTAGGGTAAACAATAAGGTCAAGCTAACAAGGACAATCGCGGCTGAAACGCTCAACCAGATTTTGTCATTTTTAATGATGGGAAAACGCATAGAAGGAGATTAAGAATTATGAATAAA
>CAZPDC010000008.1:0-11526 GCA_964585215.1 uncultured Candidatus Peribacteria bacterium | reverse complement strand
TCATTTTATTTTCCCCCTTCTTACGCTAGACTGAACGCACTTAACCCCAACTATGTACACCAATCTGCAATTGCAAAAAGTCGCGGGCAAATATGGCTTCGCCATACCCCATTTCAATGTGGACTGCTTGGAAGTTTTTCAAGCCATAATCGCCTGCGCCCAAAAACTGGAAAGTCCCGTTATTCTTGGCGCTTCCGAAGGAGAGGCGCGACATATTTTTCCGGAATACTTTGTCGCCCTCGCTCAAAAAGCGGAAAGGACTTACGGAGTAAAATTAAGCTTACATCTTGACCACGGCCACTCTCTAGAGACAGCGGAAAAATGTCTCAAGGCCGGCTTTAGTTCCGTAATGCTAGATGGTTCCAGCCTCTCCTTAGAGGAAAATATAAAACTTACCCGCGAAGCCGTCCGTCTCGCTCATGAAAGCCTGGCCAGCTGTGAAGGAGAGCTGGGCATAATCCCCAACGACAAAAGCGTGGACGCGGCCAGCGGTTTCACCGACCCGGAACAGGCCGCGCAATTTGTTGCTGAAACCGGCGTTGACACTCTCGCCATTGCCATCGGCACCAAGCATGGCCCCAACAAAGGTCAGACAAAAATTAATTGGTCGCTTCTGGAAATCCTACGCAAAAAAATCAACTGCCCGCTTGTGCTACACGGTGGATCAGGCTTATCTGAAGACGAGATTCAAAAAGCGATTAAGCTTGGTATTTCTAAAATCAACATCAATACCGAGATTCGTCTCGCTGCCAGCCAAACCATTAAAAATTTTATTCAGAAAGATCCTCAAGCGATTAATCTGACCTTAATGCTGGGCGGGGTCAAAGAGGCCGTGGAAAAAATCGTTTCCCAAAAAATCCAGCTCTTGGGCAGCGCGGGCAAAAGCAAATTAATTGAATAAAGCGGCGAAGAAATCTGTAATTAAGCTAGAGAATTACAACAAGCCTTGAGATTTAACCACGTTTTTAATTTCCAATAACTAATTCCTAAGTAAATCCAAATAACAAAACTCAAATGCCAAATGAATGTTTAAATGATTAAATGTTAAATTTCCCAATCATTTGGATTTTAGATTTGATTTGACATTTGAATTTTGACATTTGACATTCTAGCCATGGTGAAAAGTTAAATCATTAAACAGATTCTTCTCTTTTTACAACCACTACCCCTATTTAATCCCCCTTATGTCTTTTTCTGACGAAGAAAATTTATTGATTGGTCGACTCGTGGAACGCGCTCAACAAGGCGATCAAAACGCTTTCGCGGAATTGTACGAACTTTTATTCAACCCGCTTTATAAATTTGTTTCTTTCAAGGCGCCACGGGAAGAAACTGAAGACTTAGTCAGTGAGATTTTTCTCAAAACCTGGCAAAATCTCTCTTACTATAAAAAACTGGAAAAGAACTTTACCGCTTGGTTTTTCCGTTTGGCGCAAAATACGATTATTGATTTTTATCGCACCCGCAAAGAAACCTCCCCTCTTGAGGAACTGCTTGAAAACGCCAGTGAGGAGGATGGTCCGGCTGAAATCACCATTAAAGAATTCTCCCGACAAACTCTTGAGAAAGCTCTCGGGAAGATTAAAGTGGAACACCGTGAAGTGATTACCTTACGTTTTATTAGTGGTTTTTCGCACCACGAAATCGCGGAAATTTTAAATAAGAAAGAAGGGGCGATTCGCACCATGCAGTACCGCGCGTTAAAAGAATTAAGGAAGATAATGGGAGTGAAAAACATTTGACAATTAACATTTGACAATTAACTATGAAAAAATTTCGCTTTAGGGAATTTAAAGTTTATCAAGATGCCAGAGAATTTCGTAGAACAATAAAATTGATGAGCAAACAAAAATTCCCTAAAAATGAACAGTTTTGTTTACTAGATCAACTTTGGCGAGCATTAGATTCAATCGTATTAAATATCGCTGAAGGAGCTGACAGAGGTACTGACAAAGATTTTGCTCACTTTTTAAATAATTCTCACACCTCTTTAAATGAAGTTATTGCCTGTTTGGATTTAGCCCTAGATGACACATATATCACTGTCACGGAACATCAGTCTTACCTTACCCAAGCAGAGAGTTTAGCCAACCAATTAACCGCTTTTCGGAAGAAGCTTTTAAGCACTCTGATGAAATAAACTTTTATTTTAAAAGTTGTTGTTTTTGTTAATTGTTACATGTCAATTGTTACTAGTATGTCTACTCCCTTCGTTCATCTTCACAACCATTCTTACTATTCTCTTTTGGATGGGCTGGCTAATCCAGCGGCTTTGGCGAAAAAAGCGCGCGCGCAAGAAAGTCCCGCTTTGGCGCTCACCGACCATGGTGTGATGTACGGAGTAATTGAGTTTTACAAGGCCTGCAAAAAAGAAGGGATTAATCCCGTGCTGGGCTGTGAATTTTATCTCACACCTTACTCCCGTTTTGAGAAACGTCCCCAGATTGATACCATTCGATACCATCTGATCTTGTTGGCTGAAAATCAAATTGGTTACGAAAATCTGCTTTTCTTAACAACTAAAGCGCATCTCGAGGGAATGTATTACCGGCCCCGTATTGATTGGGAACTACTCAAAGAACACCATCAGGGTATCATCGCCCTTTCGGCCTGTATTGCCGGAGAAATTCCTCGCGCCATTACTTCCGGCAAGAAAGACGAGGAAATTCTAGAACTGATTCACAAATATCAGAATACCTTTGGAACAGAGAATTTCTTCTTAGAGTTGCAGGATCACCCTAACGTGGGAGAGCTTAAACAGGTCAATCAAAAATTCATTGAACTAGGTCAACGTTTTCACATTCCCCTCGTGGTTACCAATGATACCCACTATCTCAATCTCGACGACCGTGAAGCGGAAGAGATTTTACTTTCCGTACAGACCGGCAAGGATTATGAAGACACAGAGAGAATGTCTATGAGAGACGGAGACTACAGCTTGCGTCCTTATGAAGAGTTGCGACAAGCTTTTCCCAATCTGCCTGAGGCTTTTACTAATACCGTGGAAATTGCCAAACGCTGCAAGGTTGAATTCAGTTTTGGCAGATTTCTCATTCCTCCTTTTAAAATTTCTCCCGAAGAATTAGCCAATAATGTTTGGACTTCCACGGAACTAGCGGAGCTTTCTGCTGAAGAATATTTCTTGCGTAAACTTTGTTTCAGCGGACTGAAGCGTTATAGGCTAACACTAACAAAAGAGGAAATTGAGACTTGCATCCAGAAACAAAAAGATCAAGGACTCACTAAAAAACTTCAAGAAACTTCTCCGGAAGAAATCAAACAGCTGGCCGAACAAAGCTACACCAAGCTCAAACGTGAGTTGTTACAAAAACTTTCCACTGAACACCAGAAAGTCATCGAAAGACTGGAGTATGAGTTACGCCTAATCCATGAAATGGGTTATGACACCTACTTTTTGATCGTGCAGGACTTTGTTAATTGGGCCAAACAACAAGGTATTTTCGTGGGACCAGGACGCGGGAGCGCCACTGGCACCGTGGTGGGTTATACCCTCAATATTTTTGGGGTAGATCCGATTAAATACAATCTTATTTTTGAACGTTTTCTAAATCCCGCGCGCGTCAGTCCGCCCGATATTGATTTGGATTTTGAAGACACCCGACGAGAAGAAGTGTTGGAATACGTGCGACAAAAATATGGCGAGGAGCATGTGGCTCACATTTGTACTTTTGGAACCATGGCCGCCAAACAGGCCGTGAAAGATGTGGGGCGCACTTTGGGTTTACCTTTTAGTGAGATGAACGAACTCGCTAAATTTATTCCGGAAAAACCGGGGATCACCCTAGAAGATGCACTAGAAACACAGACCGAGTTTAATAAACTTTATCAATCTAATCCTCTCTATAAGAAAATCGTGGATCTCGCTAAACATCTTGAAGGCGTTAAACGTCACATCTCCGTGCATGCTTGCGCGGTAGTCATCACGGACAAGCCCCTCATTCAACACACCGCTCTACAGTACGCTCCCAAAGGACAAAAAGAAGTGATCACACAACTGTCTATGAAACCACTGGATGACTTGGGCATCTTAAAAATAGATTTTCTAGGCTTACGCAACCTCTCCATTTTAAAAATCGCACTGGAAATTATCAAAAGAACCAAAGGAATTGCCCTAGATTTGGATCAACTTCCCATGGAAGACGCTAAAACCTTTCAACTTTTTCAACGCGCGGAAACCACGGGAGTTTTTCAGTTTGAATCCTCCGGGATGAAAAGGTATTTGAAACAACTGCGCCCCACGGAATTTGAGGATTTAGTGGCAATGGCCGCGATGTACCGCCCCGGACCGATAGAGTGGATTCCCAATTACATTACCGGCAAGCGCAATCCGGAAAAAGTCACCTATCCTCATCCTGCTTTAGAACCCATTTTAAAAATCACTTACGGTATCGCGGTTTATCAAGAACAGGCTCTGCAGATTGCCCAAAAATTCGCCGGTTTCTCCTTGGGACACGCCGACATCCTGCGCCGCGCCATCGGTAAAAAGATTGCCGAAGAAATGGCCGCCCAACGCGAGAAATTTATTAAAGGCGCAACCCTACAGGGACACACCGCGCAAGAAGGAGAATTCATCTTTGATAAAGTGATTACTCCTTTTGCCGGCTATGGTTTCAACCGTTCACACGCGGTTCCTTACGCGTTGATTGGCTATCAAACCGCTTACCTCAAAGCGAATTATGCTACCGAGTTTATGACAGCACTTTTAGCTTGCGACGAGGATACTCCCGATCGCGTGATTATTGACATTAATGAGTGCGAAGCGATGGGGATAGAAATACTACCTCCTGATGCGCAAGAATCCTTAAAACATTTCACCACGGTCAGTGAAAATAAAATCCGCTTCGGGCTTAAGGCGATTAAAAATTTAGGCGACTTTCCCACGGAAACCATTCTCAAAGCGCGCGCGGAGGGCGGTTCATTTAAATCACTAACCGACTTCTGTAAAAGAGTTCCCGCGGAAGCGCTCAATAAAAAATCCCTAGAGGCGCTGGCCTTTTCAGGAGCGTTGGACAGTCTAGGGGAACGCTTACAAATTGCCAAAAACGTGGACCGGCTGGTGGCTTTCGCGCAAAGTATCCAAAAAAGTCAACAAGACAATCAGACCAACCTTTTTGGCGCTTTGGGAACCTCCGGCGAACAGTTTGAAAATCTCACACTCACGCCTATGCTAGCCGCCACCTTCCTGGAAAAACTGCGTTTTGAAAAACAACTCTTGGGCCTCTACGTTTCCGGCCATCCCCTAGATGGATTAAAAAACTATTTTCGCAAAAAAGCTTTTTTGGTGGAAAAAATGGAATCTAAATTAGAAGGTAAAAAAATAATAGTAATGGGACTGGTAGCCAAAATTAAAAAAATTATTACCAAAAGCAAAGAACTAATGTGTTATCTGACCCTGGAAGATCCCACGGGTACCATTGAAGTGATTCTCTTCCCTCGCGTCTATGCTCAACTCGGCTTCGTGGCCAAAGAAGATGATCTCTTAATCGTGGAAGGTCGTCTGGATTGGCGTAATGAAAACTTTCAAATTTCCGGAGAGACCATACGCAAACTTGATCTGGAAGACGTTCGAGCTAGGGCCAAACTGGAAGGCTTGTTTGAAGAAAAGTTTAAGGTTAATCGTCTTAAGCAGATCGGGCCTGCTACTACTAATCCTAAATCTGAAAATACTGAAACCGATGAAATGCCCGAAAATGTTCAGTCTAGTTCGTTCGAACCAGCCATTGAAACCATTATTGACCCCTCGCAAACCAAACTTTTTCAAACCAAAGAAGTGGTGGAGGATTATTTCATCACTTTGCCCCAGCATTGCGACAAAGAAAAATTACTTGTCTTAAGAGAAAAACTGCAAAGCCAACCTCAAGGTAATACGCGCGTGGTGTTGCAAATGAATGGCGAACAGGTGGAAACAGGGTTGAAGGTAGAAATGAACGAAAATCTTAAGAAGGAAGTGGATGTGTTGGTGAATTAAGGTGATGTAAGGTGTAAAGATTTTTTACAAAAAAGCCCCCTTGATAAAGGAAACTCTCCGTAAAGCCCCCTTGATAAAGGAAACTCTCCGTAAAGCCCCCTTGATAAAGGGGGTTGGGGGGATTTACATAAGTTAAAATCATGCACTTAAGAACTCAAACCCCCCTTAATCCCCCCTTGTCAGGGGGGCGAGGACAGGCAATTCCATCATCAGAGGACTAATGCAATAAATCCTTCTCCCACCCCCAACACCCACCTTCCTAATCTACTTGTGATAGACAAGCTCTTTTTGCTATAATGAAAAGAATAAAAAAATAAATTGCGTAAAATCTCACAAAGACACCTTGTTTGGCTAATGTTAAGCTTCGGACTAACCTTGCTAATAGTAGCGATCTTGCCGTTTTTTGTCTTGAATCACGGTCGGCTGGAATTTGGCGCGCTCTTTTCTTCTCGCGCGGCGGAAAAACTGAATTCACGCGCGATCCGCCAGCAGTATCAAGAATGGAAAAAACAACAAGCCACGCAACTCGAAAAATATCTTTTACCGCGTCTGGAGGCAAACAAGCCACTTCTGTCCGCCACGCGCGCCAACCTCGCTCTAAAAGAAGAAGTTAGCCCCAACTTGCCACTCATTATAGAAATTGACCCTACCGATACCGCGCACGGCTGGATTAACCGTCGCACCGGTATCTCGGTCAGTTTATTAAACCAGTTCCTCGCTCCCAATTTTCCACCCGATCCCACCAAAATCCTCGCGGTGGATAAAATTTTGGGGCAGAAAACCAAAAAACTAAGCACACGCTACGTGAAGCTACCCGACTATTATCTAATCGGAGAGCTCTACGGACGACCCAAGGGGCTTCTGATCAAACTAACTCTCAAAGATCAGGACAACAAACCCTTAATCACATTTTCTAATAAACTTAACTCAAGCCCCGAGGAAAATCCCGACGCTGCGTTGGAATTAATCAAACAGAATTTGATTCAGGTTTATAATTACATACACGGCCTCACCCGCGCGAACCAAAATGTTAAGGTAGAAACCAAGCTTGCTCCCCTACTGTTTGCTACTCTGTTTGAAGAAGACAACTCGGTGGACTGTTCCATCGTCAACGCGGAAAAAAATGGGTTGCAAGAAAAACCCCGGGCCATTCCTGACAAAGAAGGCAATCTCTGGATTAGTTGGGAATCCCAGCCTACTCTTTTACATGCCCGTAAGGTAATCCTTAAAAAAATCTCTTCGGAAGGTAATGTACTAGTATCTGATTTTGATTTACCCGTAGAAGGAGAGCAGACGGAAGCTGGCCTTAAAACTGACCATCAAAACAATCTCTGGATTTCGGTTAAAACCAAAAACAGTTACGCGCTTTTCCAATATGACCCCGCGGGAGAATTAAAAAATTTTAAAAACAATCTTTTAGAAAGTAAAAAAAATCAAAATCTACGCCTGGAACCTCTTAAAAACGGCAACTTGGTAATCACCTGGGAAAAAGAAACCGAAAACGGTTGGGACATTTATGCCCAAATCTTACAGGGCGGACAAGTCGTCAAAGAACCTTTTTTGGTCAACACGCAAAGCAAGGACGATCAACGCCAACCCCAAATCTCCAGTGACAATAGTTCCAATTTTGTGGTCACTTGGACAGACTTTTCCCTGAAACAAGGGGAAATCAAGGCTCGACTTTTTGACGGACAAGGCGAAACACTGACGGAAGAAAAAAATGTTTCCGATGATAACGTGGGGAGAGCCGATGAACATCCGGCAGTACAAATATCGCCAGGAGGAACAATCTGGATTGTCTGGACAAACGAAGGACGCGACGGTAATGGTCAAGGGATTTTCGGACAAATCTATACAAACAAACTGGTGCCGTTGAAAAATAATTTTCGGGTCAGCCGTCAACAATTGTTTGACCAAAACAATGTTCGCATCAATTTTAACGACAACAGTTTTGTTGTAAGCTACCTTTCCGCGCGGTGTCACGGTAGTTCTAGTTGTCTGGAAACTAGTTTTTACGGCCCCACCGGTTCTTTACAAAAAACCGCCAGCCTCACGCTGGAAACCGGTTTTGACACGACGGACTATCAAATCATTCCTCTGGTTAATCAGCTGATTTATTTCCTGGAATACCGCAAAAGCACGGATGTGGGGATGATCAGGAGAACATTTGACAATTGACGCGTGACAATTGACAGAAGGCAAAAATATCCCGTTAAGCGTTAATTGTTAAATGTCAAATGTTCTCCACGCTCCTATTCCACATTAACCATCACCTCCACCGGCACGCCTTCCACTTTTTCAATTTCTCCACCCGTGAAACTTACCCCCGTCAGACTGAAGCTATAGTCAATCGGCGCGGTTTGATAACGTTCATCCATCACAAGCACAAACTTCTGGACTTGGTCTTTGGGTAAAACAAAATTCGCGACCGGAATTTCCGTGAGATGGTCCCAATAGGTCCGAAAAACTTCGCCCAACTTATTTTCCGCTTGCGTCTCGGCATCTTTGTATAAAACCAAACCGGTAAAATAATTCACGGTAGTATCATTCACACGCGCGCGCACGAAATGAGGATAAAACGTAACCGCGCCAATAGCTACATTGTCGCGATTGGTCAATAAACTAAATTCCAAGACTTTTGCCCCGAAACGATTATAGGTTTGGCTTTGAATTGGACTAACCGAAAGTCTTAAATAAGCTTTCTCCACTGGTGCGTTTTCATTTGAATTGGCATTGGTATTTTCATCTACGGCAACGTTGTCATTTGAATTCTGATTCTCCGCGCGCGGAGCTTCTTTGGTATAAACCGCGACGCCCTGCTCCGTCATCACCAGTACTCGGTAGAGCCATTCCGCCGCCTCACCGCGGGTCAACCTCTTTTCCGGTTCAAATTTGACCAATGCTGTCGGATAAATTTCCAAGAGATTTTTCAATTTTCCTGCCTGGACGTAAGGCGCGTACCAAGCTTCCAGATAAATGTCCGTGTAGGGTTGTTTTTTCACGCTGGCGGCTACTGTTACGTTTTTACTTTCCAAAAGCATTTTCAGGCCCTCCACACGCGAAATTTGACGGTCTGGCTTAAAGGTTCCATCCAGATACCCGCTCACCCAACCTTGCGCTTTGGCATAGCACACATACTGCGCGAACCATTCATCCCGCACATCAGGAAAGCAGTTTTTGTATTTATTTAAATCTAAGGTCAGGTGGCGGTCTTTTACGAGAATTTTCAAAAGCTCCGCGCGATTGATGACGCGCGTGGGTTTAAAAGTCCCGTCTTCATACCCTTGCATAATCCCCTGCTCCTGCAAATAATCCAACGCGGACATGTAGGAATAGTCGGCAGAAATGTCTGAATAGGCAGAAGCGTTACTCACAAAAACAACAAAACAAGGGAACAATAAAACAAGGGATCCAATCAAAACGGAAATTTTCTTCAACATAAAATTTTTTAAGAGATAAGCGTCCCCATTATAGCAGAAAATTTTCTCAGTGAATCAAACTCATCAATTAAACCAACTCCTCTCTTTTATGTTTCTATCTATTTCTTATAAGTTCTTATAAGAAATTCTTATCAAAAAGGTAGGAAGAGATAAAAAAAACAAAGAGGCAAATATCTTTCACTAGGTTATTACCTAATAACCTAGTAGGTTTTTAAACTTAAACTTAAGGTCACAAAAAAATCAATTACCTTATCCAGAGCTATTTTATCTTACTATAGTTTTTCCGATATTCCTCTTTGAGGCTGCCAAGCAGCATGTCTTTCTTGAATCCTCCTTTGCGAATAAGTCCGATAATACTTTTACGCTTATCCCGTTCTTTAGAGTAATGCTTAATGAGCAACTGTGGCCAGAAATATAAAGGATGTGTTTCTTTAAAATGCTCCCATTCACTTTCTGTATGTTTTTCCGGATCCCTGGCCGGCACGCTCGTTCTTTTTAAAATTTTGCGATAACCTTCTCCTGAAACATCCAACCAACCTTTCACTCGCGCAATAGTATCTGGAGCTACCATCAGTAAAGCTCCAATCTCGTCATACCCATATCCTTCCTCCAACAGACGCGCGATCTGTAATCTAAGCGCCAACATTTCTATCTCAGCTGAAGACAACAAATCTTTTAAGAATTGCGCCGCTTCTTTTACGTCCTTAAGCTTTACCAACGCGTTACAAAACGTATAGATAAGTAAATCCTTCTCTACCTTGGGGAGACGCGATCTTCTCATAAACATTCAAATAAAAAGATAAGACACGCCAATCGTAATCATTGGGCTTGTTTAAGTCAATATTTTTTCTAGGTTATTACCTAATAACCTAGCAGGGATCATACGCTAATTTCTTTGATTAAATAAGTTCCCCTCTTTAAGCCCCCTTGATCAAGGGGGCTTTAGGAGCAAAGTTTATTCATTCAAAGAAATTATTGTATGATCCACAGATTGTCCACACAAAAATCAGAAAAAATAATTTCTCTTGATTTTGTATGACAATTGTAATACATTAAGTTCAGTTTTAATAAAAATTATGACCACACTTGTACAGGCTCGCGTGACCAGCGAGGATAAAATAAAAGCTACCAGGATTCTGCGCCGGATGGGTTTAAATATGTCCAGCGCGATTAAAGTCTTCCTTAGAGCGGTAGTGATTAAAAAAGGTATTCCTTTTGAAATTCGTGACGAAGATGGTTTTACGCCAGCAAAAAAAACCGAACTTCTGATAGCGCTTAGAGAGGTTGGCCAAAATAAGAATTTGATTGGCCCCTTACGGGGGAAAAAGTTGAACGCCTATCTAAAAAATCTGTCTTAAGTGTCTCCCAAGCCGGTTCCGCCATCAATTAAGGGCATCTACTTTCACAGGCTTTTTGAAAAAGACTGGTTAAAACTTCAATTTCAAAGTACTCGCGATCACTTTCTTGCAAAAATCATTCCCGTGTTTTTTAGCGATCCGCACAACAAGAGTCTAAGAAATCATTCCATCGGCGGAAAATATCCCGGATTAAGAGGTATTGATGTCACTGGCGATGTCCGCGCTTTTTATTATCAACAAGAGGACCACACGGTAACGTTCGTGAGAATAGGCACTCACAGCCAACTTTATGGATAAAGAAGACTGCAGCTTTTTTAAAATATAACCTAAAAAAGTGGGATATAGGTAAAAACGGTCTGCTAGAAATTTCCCAAGAAATAATCAATCATTTGCGTGATCAATTTCTTTCTAGGTTATTAGGTAATAACCTAGAAAATAAATACAGGGATGACTTATGTTTGTATTCTTTGTGTTCAATGGCTTGGTGAGGTTTGGTGAGGCTTAGTGAGGTTTAGTGAGTCCTGGTGAGGATTGGTGAATCTTGGTGAATTCGGGTTTGTCGGGTTTGTCGGGTTTGATGGTTTAGATTGGTGGTTGGTGATTAATAATCAATGGTTGCGTTTATAGCTTCAACGGCAGATTACTTTTTCCCGTGTATAACAAAAGGCCCGCCCGTGAGGGAAGGCCTTTTGTGTAAGTGGTTTTTAAAGGCAAACCATCAAACCCGTGAAAACTACTA
>CAZPDC010000007.1:5080-16789 GCA_964585215.1 uncultured Candidatus Peribacteria bacterium | reverse complement strand
AGTTGAGAAAAATAAAAATAGAAGTTCAAAGTGCAAAGTTGAAAGTTGGAAACACGATTTAGATTTATTTATGGATAACACAACTTTTAAACAAAATTTGGTTCGTAAGGGCTTTGAGCTGGCTAAAAAAACAATTCTATTGTCCGACATTTTACCAAAAAAAAGTTCTATTCAGGTTATAAATTATCAACTTTTACGATCAGCAACGAGTATTGGGGCTAATATTGTTGAAGCGCAATCCGCATCTAGCAAGAAAGATTTTGCAAATTTTCTAGGTTACGCACTTAAAAGCGCTAATGAAACGAAATTCTGGTTAGCTTTATTAAAAGAAACTTTCTTAGGAGAAACTGAAGCAATTCAAAACCTAGTTAATTTAACTAATGAGCTAGCTAAAATATTAGGTTCAATCATAGCTACTTTGAAAGGCAAAAGAAAATTTTGAACTTTTAACTGTAACTTTGAATTTTGCACTTTGAATTTTTAACCTAAGTCATTTTACTTTCTTATGAGAAAAATATTTTGGCTAGTCTTATTGATATTACTAATCGTTAGCATTCTCTATTTCCGTCAGGGCGGGCAGTATCAAAGCCTGCTGCGGCAAGTAGTAGATCGTTCTGATGAAAAAGGCGCGCTGTTTATCGTGGAAAAAGGCTGGGATGTGAGCAAAATCGCGCAAAAATTAATTAAACAAAATCTGATTGTTTCCGCGGAAACTTTTGAGAATTACGTAAAAACAGAAAATTGGGAAAATAAACTGCAAGCCGGCCGATTTTGGCTGAAACGTAGTTTTACGATTCCTGAAATTGCCGCGGTAATCGCGGGTAAAAAAAGCGTGACAATCAATTTGACGATTCCTGAAGGTTTTACGATCAAACAAATAGACGCACTGCTGACAAAGAAAGATTTAATTACGGCAGGCGATTTTGAACGCTCCGCGCGAGAATATCCCCTTGCCAGTTTAGAAGAATTGTTATCCAAAGGGTTCAACCCTGTTGGAGTTGAATCTAACTTTACTTCCCCCCTTACCAAGGGGGGATTGAGGGGGGTTTTGGAAGGTTTTCTTTTCCCCGACACTTACTCCGTGGACCCGGCCAACTTTAGCGCGGAAAACTTGATTGACCGCATGTTGCGCGAGTTTGACCGCAAATTTACCGCTAAAATGCGAGAAGATCTGCGCGCGTCCGGGCGCACTTTGCTGGAAACAGTGATTATGGCCTCTTTGATTGAAGAAGAAACTAGAACCAACACGGAAAGACCTATAGTCGCGGGGATTTTATGGAAAAGACTGGACAGTCGTTGGTTTTTGGGAGTGGATGCCACCCTGCGTTATTTTAAAAATGATTGGGAGAAACCGCTCACGCAAGCGGATTTACTGGATGATAATCCCTACAATACTCGCAAGCGTCTCGGCTTGCCCCCCACGGCCATCGCCAGCCCGGGTCTCGCCAGTTTAAAAGCGGCCGTTTACCCTCAAGCAACTGGATATTGGTATTATCTGCATGACAAAAATGGCCAGATTCATTACGCGGCAACGGAAGCCGAGCATATACGCAACAAAAATCTGTATTTACGCTGAACTTTCAATTGTTAAACTTCGGATTATCGTTTTGAATTTGGAATTTGGAATTTTGAATTTGTTTGTGATTTGGTGCTTGTGATTTGGAATTTACTTGGAAATTGAGAATTGGAAATTAGGAATTTGTTTCTATTATCCCCCTCACCTTCTCCTTAAACACCTCCGTGTCAAACTGTTCCGCGTGGTGGCGGATTGAGATGGAATCCCATTTGCGACTAGCAAATTCTTGAACCACTTTTACAATTGCCTCGGGTGTTTGTGTTTGAAAAAACAAACCGGTTTTTTCCTCCACCACTGTCTCCAACGCGCCACCGCAACCATAAGCCAACACGGGCCGACCGCAGGCTTGCGCTTCCAATGGCACAATCCCAAAATCTTCCTCCTGCGGGAAAATTAAAGCCCGACAATTACCATACAGTTCGGCCAGTTCCGTGTCATTCACCCGACCGCAAAATTTAACATTGGTTTTCGCCAATGTTTTCAATTTCCGATATTCCGGACCTTCACCGGCAATCCAAAGGGGCAATTTCAATTGATTGAAAGCGCGAATCACCAAATCAAAGCGCTTATAAGGAATCAATCTTCCTACCGCTAGAAAATAACTTCCTTCGTTCTGGCTTAGTTTAAAATCAGAAATCCTAACGGGCGGATAAAGCACTTCAGATTCACGACGATAATATTTTTTAACGCGTTCTTGCACATTCCTAGAATTGGCAAAAAAATGATCCACGCGACTGGCGGCCAAAAAATCCCATTGCCGCAGTTTATGCAGACGACTACTGATCAGGGGTTTTAACCAGAAGGGCAAAGGAAAATCGGCCAGATACGCTTGCCAATCTCCCCAGAGATAGCGGGTAGGCGTATGACAATAACAAAGATGGGTAGTTTCCGGCTTAGTAATCACCCCTTTGGCGCAAGAATGACAATTGGAAAAGACCACATCGTAATCGGATAAATCAAAACTTTCAAAAGCGTAGGGCATTAATTCCAAAAAAAGCTGATGGTACTTTTGCGCCCCGGGTATTTTCTGTAAAAAGGAAGTGTGCATTTCCGCCATGCGGAAAGACGGCATTTTGTCTTGGTTATACACCGAAGTGTAAATCGGCGCGAACGGAAAGAGCTCGTGCAAAGCCAACATCACTTGTTCCGCTCCCCCAAAATTTGTCAGCCAGTCACAGACCAATGCAATCCGCATAGAGAAAGTAATTAACTGGGTTAATTTTATGCTCTTCCCCTCTTTATTCAATATTCAATCTGGAAAACAGGGTTAGGCCTTTTTGTTTTTCTTATCTTGTACTAGTCCCCCTGATAAGGGGGAAAGAGGGGGTTTGAGTTTTGTTTTTTAGCTTGTTCAAATCCCCCAACCACGACACCAGATGGTGCATGGCTAGCCCCCTTTATCAAGGGGGCTATTTAAAAAACAGGGTTGAACCTTGGGGGAGCCTTTAAGGTTCAACCCTGTTTTTTAAACAATTCTCTTTACAAAATAGCTCTTTTCCTTAAGATTCATTTGTCTTAAGAATATCTTTCATCGTTTTTTGATGAACTCAAGACCCCTAGGATGACAATTGAAATTTTTCCTAATTTTGCATTTTCCATTTTAAATTTTAAACTTTCTTGTGGCTCACGTTAAGGCAGGCGGCACCAGCAGAAACAATCGCGACTCCCAGTCTAAACGCCGAGGGGTCAAACGTTTTGGTGGACAAACCATAGAATCTGGCACGATTATCGTGCGCCAAAAAGGCAACAAGTACTTTCCGGGAGAAAATGTGGGTCAAGGCAAAGACTTCACCCTTTTTGCTTTAAAAAAAGGTGTAGTGAAATTCACAGAGAAAAAACTGCACAAATATGACAATCGGGTGTACAAAGACACAATAGTCCATATCGTTACGGCCAAATAATAAAAAAGGTTGAATTGCTTAATCAACTCCTTTCTTTAACAAAAGAGGCTTAATGATTAATTTTCAATTTTGCAATTTCCAAATAATTTCAAATGTCAAAATCCATCCCGCTCAGCGGGACAAAACCGTTTAGGATTTTGAGTTTTGAGTATTAGAATTTGTTTGGAATTTGGTGCTTGGGATTTGGAATTTATTTAGGCATTCGATCAATTAGGTTAATTAGAAATTAATACCTATGTCCCCCGACTTTCCTCCAGAACTTAAAGATAAGCTTCACGAAAAAAAATCGCTTTTTTTGCGAGTTAAAGTTGTCCCCAATGCCTCCCGAACTCAATTTAAAGAAACAATGGCGGATGGAACTTTAAAAATTGCCGTGGCGGCACCCGCCGAAAAAAACAAAGCCAATCAAATGCTTTGTCATTTTCTCGCGGAAAAGCTGGAAACTCGTCTTGATTGCGTTAAAATAGCTAGTGGAAAATCGGAGCGATTAAAATTAATTCACATTTCTATTTAACTTAACCTGTTTATGAAACAAAAAACTTTTCAAGCAATTATTGTAATCGCGATAATCGCGCTTCTGGTCGGAGTTTTCGCACCTCTTGTGGCTAGCTTGGGACAATAGATAGCTTTTTAGCTTGTAGCTGATTAGCTGATTAGAAAAAAAATAAAGCAAGACCTCTTTATCTAAAAAGCTACAAGCTACCCCGCTAAGAAGCTTGTTTTTCTATTTTACTTCAATCGTTTCTGAATAGCTGTCCACGATACCTTGTCTGTCAATTACTCGTAGGGTTACCACGTAACTGCCGCTTTCCCGGAAAATATGCGCCGGTTTTCTTTCACTGGAAACCACTCCATCACTAAAGTCCCATTGATATTTAACAATCGTGCCCGTGGAAGCGGAAGAATCAAAAGTAATCGACAGTGGCGCCGTGCCGTTTTTTAAACTGGGGGTAAATTTAGCCCTAACCGGTACTTGCGTCACTACGATTCTTTTGGCAGTCGCGGCTTGTTTACCATCTTCGGTAATCACCACTAAGCGCGCTTCAAAAATACCAATTCTATCGTAAAGATGCTTAATCTTAGCATCATAAAGAATCGGGGCCGTGCCATCGCCAAAATCCCATTGGTACTTCTCAATTTTCCCATTAGCGTAAACGGAAGTGGAGCCGTCGAATTCCACTAAAAGCGGCACCGAGCCAGAATTAACATCCGTCTTAATCAAGGCAAAAAGGTCTTTTTGCCCTACCTTAATATTTAACTCATCAAAAGCCTGATTACCAGCACTGTCCGTCACCCGCAGAGAAACCTGATAGTCTCCCTTGGTATAATAAGCAAATTGAACCGTCTCTCCCTGCTTAGCATAGACGTTTTTACCTTCCAAGTCCCAAGCATATTCCACAATATCATCATTCGGGTCGAACGACTGCGTTGCCTTGAACTCTACTTCAAAAGGCACTTCTCCTTCCAAGAACTTACCACCGTTTTCGGTTTTAAAAACAGGCAAAGTACCGATTACCGCGACCGGAGCCTGTTTACCACCTTCCACCTTGATTTCCAAAGCCACTTTACCTTGATTACTAAATTCATCCGTTACAACCAGTTCAACATTATAAGCACCCGGTTTTGTAAAAGTATGTTGGGGATTGCGTGAACGATCTAAGGACGTGCCATCGTTAAAATTCCATTCAAATTTGGTGACACGACCAGCCTTACTGGTTGAATCACCCGCGTCAAGATTCACAAGTAAAGGCGCGGAACCTGCAGTTAAGTCTGCCGTGATTTTAGCCTGAATAATGATTTCTGGTTTCTTAACGTTAATCTCTATTTTCTCAACACTATAATTACCATCATCATCTGTAACTCTTAGGGCAACCGGATAAATCCCAATTTGCTCAAAAGTACGGGTAGCCTGATCCCCCATAGCATCATCAAATTTACTGTCATCATTAAATTCCCAAGCAAAATCTGTTATTTTCCCATCCACATCCAACGAAGCGCTGGCATCAAACTTCACAGTTAAAGGCGCGGATCCTTCTTGGGGATCCACTTTCAACTGTACCCAAGGACGTACTGAAGCGATGCTCATATCCCGCGTAGTAATTTTTTCAAACAAATTACCCGACTGTCGCTCTTTGAGAGTCATTTTCAGAGTGACCTGAAAAGGCTTACTTTCCGCTTGTTTGTTTTTGTACTCCCAGCCAACTTCCTCGCCGCTTTTACCTTCTGTGAATTTGGAATCACCATCTAGGTCCCATTGATAACTGACGATCTCATATTTTAACCCGTCTGTCTGACTTAATTTTTGGGCTTTAAATTTTACCTTAATGGGAACTACTAGATTAAGCGTACTAATCGCTTGATCGTTTTCAGCATTGAAAACTAAAATACTACCTGCTTCAATCCGATTATCACCAACGATGGTTGCCACATTATAATATACCGCTACCCAGATTAACATTACCACCACCGTCAAAAAGAAAGTTAAGATAGTATTAAAACTTAAACGGCGACGCTTTTGCTTGTCTTCTTTCCTTATTAAAAATAAACGAAAAACACTTGTTACAAAAAGTAAGAAAAGAATAAGCGAGAGCGCGCCAAAACTTAAATTCACCAATACTGCCAAAAAGCCTTTCATCTCTTTGAGATCCATACCAAATTGCGTCAAAAAGGGACTACTAACTCCACCGGTTTTAATCGCAATCACTAGAAAAATCACGAAAAGCGCAAAGAGAAAGAAAAAAACTCCGAAACAACCTAGAAAAAACCCCCAACCAAGCTGTCGCGATTTTGGCTTCGGTCTATTTCTATTACCATTGGTAGATTGAGATTGGATTGGAGCCGGACTATTTTCTGCTACCGCTTCCTCCTCATTGGGGTCACTAAAAAGCTCGTCTGCACCTTGTTTTTCTTCGGGTTCGTTTTCCGAAACGACTGAATTAAGATTTTGTTCCTCCATAATGTTAGAATTTTGAATTTAGAATTTTGTCTTCGACTCTGAGGGATGAGCCCTCAGGCTCAGACTCGAATGAGAACTTGTTTAGGATTTAGTGTTTGGTGTTTGAATTTTCTGCCCCCCTGATAAGGAAATATCCTGACTCTGCCCCCCTGATAAGGAAATATCCTGACTCTGCCCCCCTGATAAGGGGGGTTGGGGGGTTTGAGTAGTTTCTTTAGAGCTTTCCTCTGGTTTGGGTTTTATAACAGGACTCTCTAATTTAACTTGCGTACTTTTTAGGGTATCAGATTTTTCTTGAGGCACTAAACGATTTTGTGTCTGAGCAACATCTTTTGTATTTTTTTCAAGCGGTTGCGGTGAAACAACTGGTTCTTTTTTAATCGAGGCTGTTTCCGTTTTAGGAATTTTAACTTCCGGTTTATTTTCCACACCACGTGGAAAAATTTTCTGCTTATTCTCAATTAAATTCTTCTTTTCGGGTATTTTTTTCTCATTCGATTTAGTCGTCATCTTTTTTTGTTCCAAAACAGGCGAATTCACGACAGGACCTCGTCCCACGGCAATCTTTTCTTCTACCGGAACCGGTTTTTGATTAACATTAACGGAACTAACCACACTTTTCTCCTTTTCCAAGATTGGAGTTACTGCTGTTTTTATTTTTTCCTCCGGCTTTTGAATGACTTCTGTTTTGATCATAGGTTGGTCAATCGCAACAATCTTTTCCACTGGTTTTCTGAAAATATTTTCTTCCGGTTTCAGCCAAACCGGTTTAGCTTTAGGCTGTCCTGGGATAGTTTTTGCGCTCTCCTCAATCTCTTTTTTAGCGGATAGACTACGCAGTTTTTCTTCAATCCTACCCCTTAATTCCAAAACAAATTCCTCAAAATCCAAGTCAGCTTCTCCGGTCACTTTTTTATAGACCACGAATCCTCCTAGAAAAACAATGATTAAAATAGCGACCACCAATAAAAACCACTTTAGGTAGCTAAAAACCCATTTGAAGATTTTTAACCAGAGCGCTTCTTTTTGAGATTCAGAAACCGTCACTTGCCCTTCTTTGGGTGCTTGATTTACGTTTTGATTTTCAAGCTCTTTTTCCGTGGACTGATTTTCTATTGATGTGTTCAAGTTTAAATTAACTTCCGAAGAAACCAGCCCGACCTGCTCTTGTTGTTTGATCTTTTCAATTATGTCTGGAATCGTACCCGGACCCTTGTCAGTAATTTCTCCGATTTGTTGCAAGAGAAAAACAACCCTGGTTTTGCCCTCGGGAACTAGATTACTTTTTTCAGTGATCGCTTTAATCTCCCCCAATTTGAGCGCGACTTGCTTACTATCTTTTCCGTACAAAGAACGGATTTCACTCAAAGCCTGATTAATTTGCAAACGTTCTTGCGGAGTCAGGGTTTTTAGATAAAACCGCAACTTAATAATGATGAAATCCAGATCGGAAACGCCTTCCTCGGGAAGAGGATTTAACACGGATACATCTTCAATTTCATCAAAAACAATCCCCCGTTTCATCACATCCCTGTTTCCATCTACATCAATCACTTCTAACCTCACAATAATCGGGTTAGTGGTGGGCGCGTAAGCTGCCTTAATGGAAGAACCGTTGCGATAAGAAAGTGTTTCCTTATTATCAATGTCATCGTCGGTGTAACCATTGCCATCCGAATCTTGATTGACGTCAAAATCCAAACGATATTCTTTAATTTTTCCCAGTGACTCACCCGCGTAAAAGGTAATCGTGTTTTGACGCTGGGTGATATGCACTTTGCCGTCCTTCTGAATTTGCGGCACGGTAAATAAAAGGGCTTGCAATTTTTTAGTCGGATCCGGTAAAAGATCGGCTGGTAATTGACGGGGTGTCGTGAAATCAAACTGATGTGTCACAGTGTCAATCCTGCGTTTAAAATCCGTAATCGTGAGTTTGACCTGATAAATCTTGCCCGCAGTGCCATATTCCGCGGTCGGTTCGGGCAAAATCGAATCCACGTCATTAGCGGAATCACCATCTCCGTCACTATCTTTACTTAAATCAAAATCCCACGCGTATTTTAAATCTATGCCCAAAGAGTGGTTTTGAAAAATTAGTTTGTTGCTAAAAACACTTTGTGTAAAAGCGGCCTTGGGTAGAAGATCTTTTTCTTCCACAAAAATATCCAACGTTTTAGTGACCACTAAGCCTTCATATTCTAATTTAACTTGCGGATGATAACTGCCTGCTTTTTCATAAAGGTAAGGCAAAGAAGCGGGCGCGCTTTTTTGGTCAAAAACACCATTGCCATCAAAATCCCAATTGTAATAACCATCTGAGATGGGGTTGCCAGAAGCAGTTTCGCCTGTGGCATAAAAATGGATTGATTCTCCGGTGTGCACAGCTACTTTATCCGCGCTTACTTCTAGGGATGGGTATTCTATTTCCCGATTAGTGATCACTAATGGATCCGTCTTGCCCAAAAGTTCTTCATTATTAACTTTAATTCCATCATTATCAGTTAACTCCACCAAAAAATAATAAACATTTTTTTGTCCGCTTCCACCTCGCGGACTAACTAAAAGAGTCGTTAAAGGTGTTTTGGTGGTTTGCACTCCCAATTCTTCGTCAGGATTATCCTCCGCGTAATAATACCAACGGTAGTTGGTGATGTTACCATCAGGATCTTTGGCTTCAAAAGCGTTTAAATTAACCACGAGCGGCGCGTAGTCTTTATCAGCGGTAACCTTAAGATATTTCAAAGTGGGCGGCGCGTTGACCACTTTAAAATAAAGCGGATCGGCCGAAGCAGTCTTTTCCGAACTACGGTCTTTAACCGTCAAAACAATAGAAAAACATTGATTCTCTGGTGATAAATCAGCGAAACGGTGAGAGGTTTGACGCTTGTCGGATAAAATTCCATCACCGAAGTTCCAGCTGTAATCCAAAAGTCGATTGGTGCCATCACGATTAACCGACAAAGAAGCGTCAAAATTGATCTGTTGACGACGGTAAACTTCAATTCCCGCTTGTTCACCACAGAGACCGGACACTGGTTCTTTAATCTCACCATCCAGTTCAAATTGAAAACGCGGAAATGGTTCGCCCGCCATGCCCACGTAAACCTTTCTGGTCAGATGAAATTCTTCTTCTTCCCCTTCTTCAGTAAAATAAATTGTGATCTTTAAATCAAAAACTCCCGCCACATGGTAAATATGCGCAATAGACGCGTTGTCGGTTTGCTCCTTCACATCATCGCCGAATTCCCAAAAATAAAAATTGGCCTTTTCTCCTTCAATCACAAATTTAACCTCTTCCTCTAAATGCGCCACTAGAGGATCTTGTTTTAGTTCCGCTTGAAAAATCGTGGGAATTGTCACTTTCTCTTCCTCTACCGCGGTTTCACCAAATAAATCAGTCACCTCCAACTTAACCGTATACTCCCCCTTAGTCTTGAAAATGTATTTACCCTTGGGTTCGATTTGTTTGCCCCGACTGGGTTGCATCAACTCCAGTTTCGTTTCTTCGTTGTCCACAAACCACTTGTAATTTAGCGCATCCCCTTTATCCAAATCAAATGATTCACTCGCATCTAAAATATATTCACTGGGAGCGCCTCCCGGCACGAGACGCAATTTTAAAACTGCTTTTGGTTTCTGCGATTTCACTTCTAGAACTTTTTTCAGCTGCGCCTCTTTATTCTCCGTATCGGTTAAAATTAATTTTACACTGTAACTGCCCGGGCTTTCAAATTGTTTTTCAAAAAACTCTCGCTCATCCTCATAAATTAATTCACCTGTGCTGTTGTAAATTTCCCACTTACGCTTAGCGGACGCGTAGTCAAAACGTGATTCCACCGCGCTCAGTTTAAAAGTAGTGTCGGTCGTGCCCACTTCCGGTGTCACACTGATCCGCGGGATGATGGTACTAATCTTGAGATTAACAATCCGACGATCACGATGATTGGCATTATCGATTGCCGCAAAAATCACGGTGTAATCTCCTTCTCGAGGATAGATATGAGTAATGGGAGCCAAGGAACCTTCTATCACTTTATGAAAACTATGGTCGCCAAAATCCCATTCCGTGCGTATAAATTCAAATCCCGCGGCCGGCTTGGAATCAGTAGGATCAAAAACCAGACCTGCCTGAGCGTCAGAAAGGGTAATCTGATAATGATCCACACTACCAATATCCTTTTCATTAATCTTTAACTTTAAATCAGAAAGAGGGGGAGCAACCGTCACGGCAATAACCGCCTCACCATCCATTACTCCTTCTCCTTTCTCTTTATTTACCGAAGTCACCAAAAGACGCATCATGTAAGTATTTGGTTCAGTAAAAGTCTCAACAATATAAGCCGCGCGTGCTAGTTCAATCTTCTGACCCTTAACATCCGTGTACCACCAATGGTAATTTTGCGCGGGAATACTTTCTCCAGAAGGATCGCGTGAGTCGGAACCATCAAATACTGCCACCAAAGGCGCGTTGCCACCGGCTGGCAAAACTTTAATTTTAGCCGACATTTTAGGCATACCTTTTGCCGCTTTAACTAGTTCATCCATTACATTTTGCAGTTGCATAAAATTTTCCACACTCGGCTCCTGCTCAAATTTAGCTAAAGCCTCTTTAAAATCCTGCGTGACTAAAGAAGAAGCTGGCATTAAGCTCATCAGTTTATTAGTTTGTTCTTTAAGTGTTGCCAGGTTTTTAGCCGCCGATCGCTCGCTTAAGTTAATCTTTTTTTGACGATCTTTCAAAAATAATTCTCCTAGTTGTCCTAAAGAACTCTCGGAATCAGCGGAAATCTGTTGATAAATATCGGTTTCTTTGGAAATACCAAGCGGCTGATTAGCTTGTTCAGAGGATTGTTTTGTTTCTTCTGTGAGCTTAGTCGTCGCTGGAGATTGTGTACCTGCGCTTGTAATTCTTTCCCAAATCCCCGCCACATTCGGTAAAGCAGGTAAGCCGGGTAAGCCGGGTACAGAAGGCAAGCCGGGTAGGCCAGGGAAAGTTGGCACTCCCGCCACATTCGGTAAAGCGGGTAAGCCGGGTAAAATTGGTAAATCTTGCACGGGAGAAGTGTTTTCAAAGTTATTTGCACTGGCTTCGGTGTTATAACCAGCGGGAGGATTTGCTTCCTTACCCAAATCCACGTCTGTTTCCGTATTGTAGCCCCTAGGAGGGGTAGCGTTTTTATTTAAATTCACATCTTTCTCGGTGTTATAGCCAGCGGGAGGAGTAGCGTTTTTATTTAAATTCACATCTTTCTCGGTGTTATAGCCAGCGGGAGGAG